>NZ_FWWT01000018.1 GCF_900176035.1 Desulfonispora thiosulfatigenes DSM 11270
CATCCTGGGGCTGTAGTAGGTCCCAAGGGTTGGGCTGTTCGCCCATTAAAGCGGTACGCGAGCTGGGTTCAGAACGTCGTGAGACAGTTCGGTCCCTATCCATCGCAGGCGTAGGAAATTTGAGAGGATCTGACCCTAGTACGAGAGGACCGGGTTGGACAAACCGCTGGTGTACCAGTTGTCTCGCCAGAGGCATAGCTGGGTAGCTACGTTTGGAAGTGATAAGCGCTGAAAGCATCTAAGCGCGAAGCCTACCTCAAGATGAGATTTCCCACAGCGTAAGCTGGTAAGACTCCAGAGAGAATATCTGGTAGATAGGCTAGAAGTGTAAGTGCCGTGAGGTATTTAGCGGACTAGTACTAATAGGTCGAGGGCTTGACCTAAATAAAGACGAAAATCTTCACTGTGTAGTTTTGAGAGAGCAAAGTATCATTTAAAGTTTAAGTAGGAAAAATACTTAAACAGATAAAGGATATATTTTTTCTCATTAATTACATATTTTCTCGGTGATAATAGCGGAGGGGTCACACCCGTTACCATTTCGAACACGGTAGTTAAGTCCTCCAGCGCTGATGGTACTTGGACCAGAGGTCCTGGGAGAGTAGGTCGTCGCCGGGAACACACAAAAAACCACCTGATTAGGTGGTTTTTTTATTTAGTTGAATTAGTTGAGTAATAGACTAAAACATATTGACAGAAGAAAATATAATTGGTAGTCTCAAGTAAGAATAGAATAAAAGGGCAAAACTAACGAAAGTTAGTGACGCAAAGCTATGGGTCTAAATCTATATTTAAAGATATGATTGCCAGGTTGCCATGATAAAGATTATATTTTTATCCTAGTGAAAAATATAAAAGGCAACTAAATGTTGCCTTTTTTTATTTTTCACTATCAAAACTTTAAAGGAGTAAATATCATGAAGTATTCAGAATGTATTAATCTTTCGGAAGAAGAACTCATTTATTTAGCTAAAAGTAATAATAAAAATGCTGAAGAAATCTTAATCGAAAAGTATATGAAAATATTATATTGGATAAGTCAGAATTATTATGCTAAAGGAGCCGATAAAGATGACATATTACAAATTGCATTAATCTCCTTTCATAAGTCTATTTCTTGTTATAAAAATATTGAAAATTCACTATCATTTAAAAACTTTGCAGCTCTATGTGTAAGGAGAGAGTTAATTAGTTTTTTAAAACACACTAATAGCTTGAAAAATGAGTTTTTAAATAATGCAATACCTGTTTACTCCTCTGCCCCTACTTTTAAGGAAAATGATGAAAATCAATGTTCATCTTATTTTGTAAATACAATGCTTAAAGATTCATCACCTAACCCTGAAGAGATGCTTATTGATAATGAATTACAAGAATACATAAAAGAAGAAATCGATAATAAGCTTTCTGAATTAGAAAAAAAGGTATTAATTTTAAAATTAAAGGGATATTCCTATAAAGAAATATCTATACTAATAGATAGAAATGAAAAGGCAATTGATAATAGTATTCAAAGAATTAGGAAAAAATTAAAGAATCTATGGATAGAATTAAAAGTAGGTTAAAAAAACAATATAATAGGAGGTTCAATATGGATAGACACCCTACACATACACAAATTATTTATGCAGATAACAAAGAAGAGGCAAAAGAGAAATATACAGCATTAGGTATTAAGCCAGACCATGACCTTAAACCAGAAATTGAAGTTTTTAAAGTTACTGAGGAAGAAGATTTCGATCCCGAATCACCTTTTAATTTAATTGGTGAAGTCTCACTTAGTCCTGAAATTATGGAAAAGGTTAACGTAGATTTAGCAAGAGCGTATGTAATTTATTATATGGAAAAGGTGTAAATAATTAGTACCGCCTATTAAGGTGGTATTAATTATTTTTGTTTGAAAGGGTATAAAATAAATGATATACTTATAGAAATATAGATATGGAGGTATATTATGGAAAAGTTAAGAGAGAATATCTACCGTGTAGGAACTACAGACTGGGAGTTAAGACATTTTCATGGATTTGAATTGTCTACTCACCGTGGAAGCACTTATAATTCATATCTAATTAAAGATGAGAAAACAGTTCTTTTAGATACAGTTTGGGCACCTTTAACAGAGAGATATATTGAAAACCTACAAAAATTAGTAGATGTTAGTACCATTGATTATTTGATTATTAACCATGCAGAACCTGATCATTCAGGTGCTATAGCAAAGGTAATGGAGTTAGCACCTAATGCAACAATCGTAGTATCTCCTAAAGGAGAAGAAAGTGTTAAACGATACTTTCACAATCATCAAAACTGGAAATTTCAAGTTGTAAAAACTGGTGATAAAATTAATATTGGTAAAAATGAGTTAATTTTTGTGGAAGCACCTATGTTACATTGGCCAGATAGTATGTTTACCTACCTTACAGGTGAAAATATATTGTTTTCTAATGACGCTTTTGGTCAGCATTATGCTACTTCTGAAATATATAATGACCAAGTTGATCAAGATGAACTTTACCAAGAAGCCTTAAAGTATTATGCAAATATATTGACTCCTTTTAGCAAATTAGTTACTAAAAAGTTAGATGAAGTAGTAGCTTTAAACTTACCACTAGAAATGATTGCCCCTGCTCATGGTGTAATATGGAGAGAAAACCCTGGACAAATTATTGAAAAGTATTATGAGTGGGCAAGTGGGAAAACTGAAAAAAGAGTAACAATTATTTATAGCTCAATGTGGCATTCAACACAAAAAATGGCTGTAGCTATTGCTCAAGGTCTAGAGGAAGTTGGAGTCAGCTATAAGATGTTTAATATGGGTAACTCAGATACTAATGATGTAATTACAGAAATATTTAAATCTAAAGGATTAATAGCTGGTTGTTCAACTGTTAATAATGGTGTCTTACCATCTATAATGCCTATAATCGAAGAAATAAAAGGTTTTAAATTCGCCAATAAGATAGCTGCTACTTTTGGTAGTTATGGATGGAGTGGAGAATCTCCTAAAGTCTTAGCAAAATATTTAGAAGATGCTAAGTTTAAAATAGTCCAAGACTCAATTAAGTATAAATATAAGCCAACAGAAGAAGACTTGAAAGAATGTATTGAGTTTGGTAAACAATTTGGAGAGAAAATAAAGGAGGATTAATTATGAAAAAGTATGTATGTGATGTATGTGGTTATGTCTACAATCCAGCAGTAGGAGATCCTGATAATGGAGTTGAAGCAAATACTTCATTTGACGATATACCAGAAGATTGGGCTTGTCCAGTTTGTGGTGTAGGTAAAGATCAATTTAGTCCTGAGGAATAATCAGAGGCGAGCTGAATGCTCGTCTTTTTATTTAGAATTAATAAAGAGATTAAGTATATAATAAAAAAGTAATATTTTAGAATTTAGGGAGGGATTTTATGAAAAAAAGTTTAATAATTGTTGGAGTTATTGTCTTGATTTTAGTCTTATCTATAGGATCACTTTCAGGAAGATATAACAATATGGTAACTACTGAAGAAAACATATCTGGTAAATGGGCGCAAGTAGAAACACAGCTACAAAGGAGAATTGATTTAATCCCAAACTTAGTAAGTACTGTCAAGGGTTATGCTGAGCATGAACAAGAAACCTTTACAGCCATAACAGAGGCTAGAAGTAAGGCTGCAGGAGCTCAAAGCGTCTCTGAGAAGGCAGAAGCTAATACTGAACTAGCAGGAGCTCTAAGTAAATTAATGGTTGTAGTGGAGAGATATCCAGATTTAAAAGCAAATCAAAATTTTATTAGATTACAAGATGAACTAGCAGGTACTGAAAATAGAATAGCTGTAACTAGAAAAGATTATAATGATGCTGTGCAACAATTCAATACTTATATAAAACATTTCCCTAATAATATCATCGCTGGAATGTTTAATTTTGAGAAGCATGATTACTTTAAAGCAGATGAAGGTGCTAAAGAAGTTCCTAAAGTCGAATTTTAAAGTGGTGATTAAATGAATAAAAAAATAAAGATATTATTTGTCACCTTTTTAATTTTAACATTTTTTACCAACGTAGCCTATGCTCTTACCTTACCCAATTACACAGGAGATATTTATGTTCAAGACTTTGCTGAGATGATTTCTCCAGAGTTAGAAACTGAAATAAATAATATTTCCAGGTCTTTAGAAGATCAAACCACAGCCCAAATTGCTGTAGTAACCATTCCTTCCCTTGAAGGAAATGATATCGAACTATATGCAAATGAATTATTAAGAAAATGGGCTATAGGTAGTAAAGAAAAGGATAATGGAGTGCTTGTATTAATTGCTAAGGAAGAAAAAGATTTTAGAATTGAAGTTGGCTATGGACTAGAAGGTAGAATTAATGATGCTAAGGCAGGAGATATTTTAAGAGCAGCTACGCCTTCCTTTAAAGCAGGTAATAATGATGAAGGTGTAAGTGTTATATATAGTTCTTTAATACAAGAAATAAGTGCAGAGTATGAAATAGATATAAACAATTTATATCCAGGGACAGCACCAGAAACTGGATTAGGAACAGAAAAAGAAGCTAAGCTACCTTTTTGGGCAAAAGCATTATTTGTAATAGTTTTAATTTATTTAGCTATATTTCACCCCGATGTACTTATGATGTTAATTTATATGTTCTCGCGTGGTGGAGGTGGTTCAGGTGGAAATTCTGGAGGCTCACGCAGAGGTGGAGGTGGATCATCTGGAGGTGGAGGAGCTTCTGGTGGTTGGTAAGATAAAGGGTAGGATTTGTAATATTAATTATAGATCCTATTCTTTTTTATTATTCGAGAAGTATAGATTTTCTTGTCTCTATTATTATCATTTTATAGAGATGCGGTAATTGTTTGTCTTTAATAATTATTTTAATAATGAAATATTTAAGCCTTTAATTATAGAATCTTGCAAATAAGGATTTAATACTGTTTTTAAATTTATAAAATTATGGAAGGACTACATACTAAGAATAAAATTTAAATATAGAAGAATTAAAATAAATAGAGGTAAAAAAATAAAATTTGTAATATAATTAAAAAAACAATTATCAGAATATTGAAAACATTGCGAACATATGACCATAACAAATTAAATATACTAGTTAATAACAAATGAACTGGTATAAAAAATAATTATTATTTAAATGTTTTGCTTTTTCCACTATTAAAAGAAATCTTATTGAGAATATTGCTAATAATTTTTAAATTGCAAATTTTCAAACCCTTACTACAAAACTATCTATTTATTTTTATATACAAATATAAGGAGGTATGAAGTGTGAGTGCTATTTTGGTAGATACACTAGAACCTAAGTTTAGAGAGGAAATATGCAAAAAATTCACCACCTTAAATGATAAACTTGATTTTACTAACTGCTTAACTTGCGGAATGTGCACTGCTGGGTGTCCATATAGTGATATCCACGAAAACATGGATCCACGCAAATTTATACGTAAAGTTCTTGTTGGGATGAAAGAAGATGTACTTACTAATGAATTTATTTGGAATTGTACTATGTGCGGTAGATGCACTATGGAGTGTCCAATGAAAGTAGATATAGGTGGGATTGTAAGAACAGTTAGAGGAAACTTTGGCTTAAGAGCCCCTGGCTTTTTACAAGATATTGTTGAAGCACAATTACATTCAGGGAATCAAATGGAAATAACTGAAGAAGATTATTTAGATACCCTAGAATGGATGGAAGAAGAATTACAAGAAGAAGTAGACGATGAAAATGCAAAAATTCCAGTAGACAAAGAGGGTGCTGACTTTTTATTCCTTTGGGATCCTAGGGAAATCAAGTATTACCCAAGTGATGTGCAAAGTATAGGAAAAATCATGTATGCAGCTGGTGCAAATTGGACTTGTAGTAGTAAAGTTTGGGATGCTACTCATTATGGTTTATTTACAGGTGATGATGAGGCTTCAAAAATTTTAATGCAAAGAGTTGCTGATGAAGTTAAAAGATTAAAAGTTAAATATCTGGTAGTAACAGAATGTGGTCATGCTTTTAGAGCTCAAAAGTGGGGTCCAAAAGTTTGGTTAAATAAAGAAGATGCAAGTTATCCGGTTTACAGCATTTTAGAATTAATGGCAAGGTGGATTAAAGAAGGAAGAATAAAATTAGATAAATCTAAAAATACAGAAGAAATTACTTATCATGATCCATGTAATGCTTCTCGTAAAGAAGGTTTAATAGAACTTCCACGTTATATTTTAAGTCAAGCAGTAGAGCCAAAATTAAAAGAAATGTGGCCTACCAAACAGTATAACTATTGCTGTGGTGGCGGTGGAGGATCACTTGGTTTAGGATCAGATTATAAAGATAATCGTTTGAAAAAAGGTAAAGTAAAAGCAGATCAAATAGAAAATACAGGATGTAAGGTTTGCGTAACTCCTTGTCATAACTGTTATGACCAACTTAATGAAATTATTAGACACTACAAGTTAGATGTAAAGCTTAAGCATATTCATCATTTAGTAAGTAATGCTCTGGTTTTAGATTAATTAAAAGGATGTGAGTTAAGGTAATGGCTGAGGTAATTAAAATGAAAAATAATAAACAGGGTTCTGTTATGGTTGTAGGTGCAGGTATTGCTGGAATTCAATCATCGCTAGATCTAGCAGAAATGGGTTATAAGGTTTATTTAGTGGAAAAAAGTCCAGCTATTGGTGGAACAATGCCTGCCTTAGATAAAACTTTTCCAACTAATGACTGTTCTATGTGTATTCTTTCGCCAAAACTAGTGGAGTGCGGTCGTCATCTTAATATTGAAATATTAACTAATAGTGAGGTAGAAGAGGTCTCTGGAGAAGTAGGAAACTTTAAAGTAAAAGTAAAAAAAGAACCTCGTTTTATAGATACAGATAAATGTACTGGTTGCGGAGATTGTGCAACGGCATGTCCAGTTGAAATTAATAATGAATTTGAGAAAAACTTAAGTAAATCAAAAGCTACTTATAAAAAATACGCACAAGCATTTCCTAATGCATTTGCAATTATGAAAGATGGAACAGCTCCATGTAAGGGTACTTGTCCAGCGAATGTAAATGCTCAAGGCTATATTGCCTTAACTAAAGCAGGTAAACTAAAAGAAGCAGCATCAATTGTTTACGATGATTTATTAATGCCTGGTGCTTTAGGGAGAATTTGTCCTCATCCTTGTGAAAATGAGTGCAGTAGAGCACAAGCTGAAAGTGCATTATCTATTGCAGGAATTAAAAGATTTTTAGCTGATAATCACAAGCGTCCGGCTCTAAATATATCAGAATTTAAAGATGAAAAGATTGCCATTATTGGTGCAGGTCCAGCAGGTCTTACCTGTGCATTTGAATTATTAAAGAAGGGCTATAAAAGTACAGTTTTTGAAGCCTTACCAGTTGCAGGTGGAATGTTAGCAGTAGGAATACCTGATTATCGCTTACCGCGAGAAACCTTAGATAAGGAAATTAGTTTCTTAACTGAAAATGGGGTAGAAATTAAATATAATACTAAATTAGGCCAAGACATTACTGTAGAAGGACTAAAAGCAGAAGGATATAAGGCAGTATTTATTGCAACAGGTGCTCATAAAAATAGACCTTTAGATATTGCTGGAGAAGAATTTGTTTTATCAGGAGTAGATTTTTTAAGAAAAGTTAACCTAGGTGAAAAGGTAGGATTAGGTAAAAAGGTTGGTATCGTAGGTGGTGGAGACGTTGCGATGGACGCAGCAAGAAGTGCTCTACGCTTAGGTGCGCAGGAAGTTACTATTTATTATCGCCGTTCAAGAGCGGAATTACCAGCAAGATTAGAAGAAATAGAAGGCGCGGAAGATGAAGGAATTAAGTTTAAATATTTAGCAGCGCCAATAATAGCGGTCGAAGAACAAGGTAAACTTCAAGGAGCAGTATTTGTTGAAATGGAGTTAGGACAGCCAGATGAATCTGGAAGAAGAAGACCAGTGATGAAACCAGATTCAGAGTATTATGAAAAGCTGGATACAATTATTGCTGCTGTTGGTCAAAAGGCAAGTATAGATGGTTTACCAGAAGAATTAGAATTAACTAGTTGGAAAACAGTAATCGGTGATGAAATAACTCTTGCCACTTCTTTAGATGGTGTATTTGTGGGTGGTGAAGTAAGAACGGGTTCTGGTATTGCCATTGAAGCAATTAACGAGGGTAAAAAGGCATCTGAATCTATCATCCGTTATATAAAAGAAAAAGATTTAGCAGAGGGTAGAGATGAAAAACCAAAAGTAGCGGCTAAACCACCTGTAGATAAAGATTTAGTAAGGCTAGAAAGAGTAAACCATAATGAATTACCAGTTGATGAGAGAATTACAAACTTTGAAGAGGTAGCCCTACCTTTTAGTGAAGAAGATATTTTAAGAGAATCGAATCGCTGTATGGATTGTGGACCTTGTTCAGAATGTATGGAATGTGTGAAAGTTTGTAAAGCAGAATGTATAGATCATACTCAAAAAAGAGAATATATAGATCTTAACGTAGGTGCAGTTCTATTAGAACCAGGATTTACAGAATTCCCAGCTGAAGATATTAGTAGTTATGGCTTTGGAAGATATAAAAATGTAGTAACAAGTGCTCAGTTTGAGCGTATCCTTAGTGCTTCAGGTCCTTTTGGTGGACATTTAATCAGACCATCTGATCATAAGGAACCAAAACGTATTGCTTGGATTCAATGTGTAGGATCAAGAAATGAAAGAGAAAATAAAAGTTATTGTTCAGGCGTATGTTGCATGTATGCAATCAAAGAAGCAGTTATTGCAAAAGAGCATAGTGAAGATCCACTAGATACAAGTATTTTCTATATGGATATGCGTACCCATGGTAAAGATTTTGAAAAATATTATGAAAGAGCAAAAAAACAAGGTGTTAACTTTATTCGTTCAAGAATTTATGAAGTTGATGAAAAAGAAGACGGAAGTATGGTAATCCGTTATGCTACTGATGATGGTAGATTAATGGTAGAAGAATATGATTTAGTTGTTTTATCAGTTGGTTTATGTGCACCAACGGGTTCAGAACAAATTATGAATGTTATGCAAATAGAAAATAACAAATATGGTTTTGCTAATACCCCAGTATTAGAGCCAATTAAAACTTCTAGAGATGGAATATTCGTTGCAGGGGCATTTAGTGGTCCTAAAGATATTCCAGAAACAGTAACACAAGCCAGTGCAGCAGCTATTGAAGCCGCTAAGTCATTAATGGAAGTTAAAAATACTTTAGTTAAAGAAAAGGTTTATCCAGAAGAAATAGATGTAATAGGTCAAAAAGCACGTATAGGTGTATTTATTTGTCATTGTGGAATCAATATATCTAGCGTTGTTAATATTAAAGAAGTTGTTGAATATGTAAAAGATTTAGAAAATGTAGTTTTCATAACTGATAACATGTATACCTGCTCTCAAGATAGTCAGTTAAAAATGAAAGAAATTATTGAAGAGCATAATTTAAATAGAGTAGTAGTTGCTTCTTGTAGTCCAAGAACTCATGAACCTTTATTCCAAGAAACTTTAAAAGAAGCAGGATTAAATCCATATTTATTTGATATGGCAAATATCAGAGATCAATGTTCTTGGGTACACAGGGATAATCCAGTAGCAGCAACAGAAAAAGCAAAAGATTTAGTTGCTATGGCGATTGGAAAAGCAAGAAGATTAGAACCTGTTCACACAACCAGTTTACCAATTCATGCACAAGGATTAGTAATTGGTGGCGGCGTAAGTGGTATGACTGCTGCACTGAGCATAGCATCTCAAGGATATAGCGTTCACTTGGTGGAAAAAACTGGAGAACTAGGTGGGAATGCTAATCATATAGGTTTTAACTATCAAGGTGAACCAGTTAGTGAATACGTACAAACATTAAAAGAAGAAATAATGAATTCTCCTTTAATCCATGTTTATTTAAATGAAAAAATTGCTGATCTCAAAGGTTTTATTGGTAACTTCGAAACGAGTTTAGCAAGTGGAAAAAATATTTCACACGGAATAGTTGTTTTAGCTACAGGTGCTAAAGAATATACACCAACAGAATATGCTTATGGTCAAGACAAAAACATTATGACCTATAGGCAGTTAAAAGAAGCTGTAATGACAAACCCAGAATCTTTAAAAGAAATGAAAAACTTAGTATTAATTAATTGTGTGGGTTCTAGAAATACTGAGCACCCATATTGCAGTAAAATTTGTTGTAACCAAGCTGTACAATTGTCTTTGAAAGCTAAAGAAATAAATCCTGATATAAATGTATTTGTTCTTTATCGTGATATGAGAACTTATGGATATAATGAATCTTTCTACACTGAAGCTAGAAGAAAAGGCGTTATTTTCATTAGATATGAACAGGATCAAGCACCAGAAGTAGTAACTACGCCTCAGGGTATACAGGTTAAGGTAAGAGATATTACTCTTGATCAAGAACTTTTAATCCCAGCAGATACTATTGGTTTAGCTGCAGCAACAGTTGCCGATATGGAAAATTTAGAATTAGCTAAATTCCTTAAGGTACCAATGAATGAAGATGGATTCTTCTTAGAAGCTCATATGAAATTAAGACCAGTTGATTTTAGTACTGATGGAGTATTTCTATGTGGATTAGCTCATAGTCCAAAGCCGATGGCAGAATCTATTATTCAAGGTAAAGCGGCAGCTGCTAGAGCATGTACAGTATTAAATAGGAAAGAAATAACTGCAGGTGGTTTAACAGCTCATGTAAATATTAGTATCTGTAGTGCTTGTGGAACTTGTGTAAGTATTTGTCCAGCTAAAGCAGTCGAGATAGATCCAGAAAAAAATGTTGCTAAGGTAAACGAAGCTCTTTGTAAAGGTTGTGGCGCATGTGCCGCTTCTTGTAGATCACACTCAATTGATGTAAAAGGCTTCAAGAGCTCGCAAATCGTAGCAATGCTTGACGAGATTTGTAATGTGGGGTGAATTAAATGAGTAAAAAAGTAGTTGGATTTTTATGTAACTGGTGTAGTTATGCGGGGGCGGATTTAGCTGGTGTTAGCCGCCTCCAATATCCACCTAGTTTAAGAATAGTTAGAATACCTTGTTCGGGCCGGGTTGATCCTTTGTTCATTTTTACTGCTTTAAAAGCAGCTGATGGTGTATTAGTTGCAGGATGTCATCCTGGAGATTGCCATTACACAAGTGGGAACCTAGTAGCTAGGCGAAAATTTGCTTTAACCAAAAGTTTACTAAATTTTGTAGGCGTTGAAGATGAAAGAGTACAGTTTGACTGGATTTCTGCAGCAGAAGGGCCTCGTTTTGCAGAAACTGCAAATAAAGTAGCAAATAGTATTGAAGAATTGCCCCAATGGGATAGATGGGGGGAGAGCAAATGAGTAGAGCAATTTTTAAATTAAAAGATAAAGCAAAAGAGTTATTAGAAAAAGAAGAGGTTAAACAGGTTATTGGTTTTACAGAAGGAACCTTACCAGGTAAATGTACACCTTTCTTTGCTAAAACAGTAGAAGATGTGGAAAAATTAGTCTGGCAGCAAGGTTGTAATTTGAATTTAGCGAACTATTTAGTAAAAACAAAAGAAAAAGTTG
Organism: Desulfonispora thiosulfatigenes DSM 11270; assembly: GCF_900176035.1. Taxonomy (NCBI): domain Bacteria; kingdom Bacillati; phylum Bacillota; class Clostridia; order Eubacteriales; family Peptococcaceae; genus Desulfonispora; species Desulfonispora thiosulfatigenes. The sequence continues at coordinate 11,569 of NZ_FWWT01000018.1, forward strand.
CCATAATCGTAAAAGGCTGTGATAGCAGATCTGTTGTTAATCTTATAAAGGAAAATCAGGTCAATAAAGATAATGTTGTAATTTTAGGAGCAAATTGTCCTAGTACAGATACATGTGCTAAATGTAAGCAACATTCTCCAGTTATTTCCGACTTTAGTGCTGAAGAAAGTATTTCTTCAAAAGATACTGATTTTTCTGATGTAGAAGAATTTGAAAAAATGTCATCTGGTGAAAGAAAAGCCTATTTACAAGAAGAAGTATCAAAATGTATTCGTTGTTATGCTTGTCGTAATTCTTGTCCAGCTTGCTATTGTAAAGAATGTTTTGTCGAAGAACATTTACCTAATTGGATTGGCAAGACAACAGATATAGCTGATAATATGGTTTTTCATTTAACTAGAGCAATCCATGTTGCCGGAAGATGTATAGGATGTGGTGCTTGTAAAAGAGCATGTCCGATGGATGTGAACTTAGGTATTTTAAATAGAAAAATGTTAAAAGATGTGCATGATTTTTATCAAGAAGAATCAGGCATGACAATGGAATCAGAATTAGTATTAAACAAATTTAAGTCAGATGACCCAGAGAACTTTTTAATCGGGGGTGAAAAAGAGTGAGTAGATTTATAATTGATAAAGCCAATCTTATTTCATGGTTAAAAAATTTGGATCAACAAGTATTAGCACCTGTAAAAGAAAAAAATGGCTATGCTTTTAATGTTTGGGATGGTGAAAGCATACCTTCAGAGGAATATAAAAACACTCTTAAAACTCCTAAAGATTTATTCTTTCCCCAACATGAAACATTATTAAGATATCAAAAGGTTAAAGGTGAAAGACCACGGATAGAAGCACCCGAATTAGCTAATGAAGAAAGAATTATTTTTGGTATGCGTCCTTGTGATGCTAAAAGTTTATATTTAATTGATAAAGTATTTATTGGTAAAGATTATGTAGATCCTTATTATCAAGCACGCCGGGCAAATACTTTGATGGTTACCTTAGTTTGTGAAAAGCCAAGTAGAGCTTGTTTTTGTGATGATTTATTAGCAAAAGCCGGATCCGATATTCAGTTAGTTCAATTAAATGATGATCAATATTTAGTAGAAGCAATTACTGATAAAGGAAAAGCAGTATTCCAATTATCAACATATTTAGACGCTGATGAAGAAAGCTTAGCTAAATTAAAAGAAATAGAAGCATTTAAACAAGAAGCAGCTAGTACTGGAGTAGCCCAAAAGTTAGAAAATATGTTTGCTCATACAATATGGTCAGATATTGAAGAAAAATGTTTAAATTGCGGAGTTTGTAGTTTCCTTTGTCCAACTTGTCATTGTTTTGATATAACTGATGACTTAAAAGGTGAAAAAGTACGTACGTGGGATACCTGTATGTTTGCTTCATTTACTAAACATGGCTCAGGTCATAATCCACGCCCTACAGGTAAAGAGCGTATGAGACAAAGAATAATGCATAAGTTTAGTTACTTCCCTGAAAATAATGGTGAAGCAGCTTGCGTAGGATGTGGACGTTGTGTCGAAAATTGTCCAGTTAACCTCGATATCAGAGAAGTACTAAAAGCAATTAAGGAGGTATCTTAATGCATAATCCATATCTTCCTTATGAAATGAAAGTAGAAAAGATCGTTGTAGAAAGTCCGGAAAAAGATTTAAAAACTTTTGATTTAAGCTTTGTTAATCCAGAAGATATAGAAAAATTTAAATATACAAGTGGACAATTCGCCGAGGTAGGAATAGTAGGATCAGGTGAAGCTCCTTTTGGTATTGCTAGTGCTCCAGAAGAGAAAAATTTAATTCGTTTTTCTATAAAAAATGTAGGATCATTTACCAGTGCAATTCATGCAGTAGCAGAAGGAGATATTATTACTTTAAGAGGACCACTTGGTAATAGTTGGCCATTAGAAAACTTAAAAGGTAAGGATATCGTAATTGTAGGTGGAGGATTTGCTTTTACAACTTTAAGATCATTAATCAGACATATCTTAGAACCAGAAAATCGTGCTGATTTTGGAAAAGTAGATGTTGTCTATGGTAATAGAAGCCCAGGCCAAATGCTTTATAAGGAAGAATTAAATGAATGGGCTAAAAGAGATGATATCAATATGCATCTAACAATCGATAGACCAGCTGATGATTGGGATCATTTAGTAGGATTCGTACCAGCAATTACAGAGCAAGTAATTAAAGCATCTGATAATTCCGTAGCTATCGTGTGCGGACCACCTTTAATGATTAAATTTACCTTACCTGTATTAAAAAACCTTGGCTTTACAAGTGAGAGAATTTACACATCTTTAGAAATGAAAATGAAATGTGGAATCGGTATGTGTGGACGTTGTAATATTGGTAAAGTATATGTATGTAAAGACGGACCTGTATTTACAATGGCAGAATTAGAAAAATTACCTAGTGAATATTAAAACTAAAGCCCTATTCTGAAATAGAATAGGGCTTTAGTTTTTGGATAAAATATATGAGTAGCTATTTTTTTTATAGTTTTAATTATCCCTATTATGCTAGTGGTTAGATGGAAATTCATGAGAGTAGCGTGCTTTACAGAATAAAATCTGTATGTTATACTCCAAAAATCGAAAGGAACTTTTACCATTATCCTTTATTAAGGTTAATTTAGAGAGGATATTAAAGTTTTTTAAATAACTTCAAAGGAGTCGATTTTTATTTTATTTCCAAAAGATACTCAAAACATAGATTGGCCAGTTCTATTTTTGAGTGGTGGATTACTCGTCTTATTTATTATTGCCTCGTTCATTAACATGGATTTTATTTCCAACATAGTTAACACATCTTTTGCCTTTTCAGTGAAATATTTCGGTATCTTCTGGCAAGTAGTTTTATTAGCAACATTTTTAATTGCTATAGGAATTGCTGCTAGTAGTTATGGAAGGTTAAAATTAGGAAAGCTCGAAAAGCCAGAAATGAGTACCTATAAGTGGATTTCTATTATAATGTGTACTTTATTAGCTGGTGGAGGGGTATTTTGGGCAGCAGCTGAGCCTTTATATCATTTTATCTCTATACCTCCAGTATTTGGTGAATTGCAAGCGGGAACACCTGAAGCAATTATTCCAGCTTTATCTCAAAGTTTCATGCACTGGGGATTCTTAGCATGGGCTATTTTAGGAACTTTAAGTTCAATAGTATTAATTTATGCCCATTATCACAAAGGCATGCCTTTAAAGCCTAGAACTTTGCTTTATCCGATATTTGGGGAAAAAATTCTAAATAAGAATCCTATCTGGACAATTATAGATGCTTTTTCAATTATTGCAGTAGCTGCAGGAACCATTGGTCCTATTGGTTTTTTAGGACTACAAGCTAGTTTTGGTTTAGAAGAACTCTTTGGAATACCAAACACTTATACCACGCAATTAGCTATTATTATAGGTGTAGTGCTTGTTTCAGGACTTTCAGCATTAACAGGACTTCATAAAGGTATTCAATTGTTAAGCAGATTTAATATTGGTTTATCTTTTATTTTAATAATGGGAATTTTATTACTAGGTCCGGGAGGCTTTATTTTTAATAATTTCCTACCTGCATTTGGTTCATATATTCAAAAATTCATTTTATTAAGTACCTATCGTGGTGATCAAGGTTGGTTAGGTTCTTGGACTGTATTTTTCTGGGGATGGTTCTTGGGTTATGGACCAATGATGGCGATTTTTATAAGTCGTATTTCCAGGGGACGTACAATTAGAGAATTAATCGTAGCTGTAGCAGTTATAGCTCCAATAATTTCATGTTTTTGGTTTACCGTAGTAGGTGGAACAGGGATTTACTATGAATTATTAAATCCAGGAATCATATCTGGACCACTTACCGATGCAGGAATGCCAGCAGCAATGATAGCGACTACACAGCAATTACCATTTGGTAATATATTTGGACCAGCATTTTTATTGTTAACAATATTATTTGTTGCGACAACTGGTGATTCCATGTCCTTTACAATTTCTATGGCTATGACAGGTGAAGGAAATCCACCTAAATTCTTAAGAGTATTCTGGGCGGTTGTAATGGGTGTAATAGCTGCAATATTACTATATATTGGTAATGGTGGTATAGATGCTTTACAATCATTCATTGTCGTCACAGCGGTACCAGTATCCTTCTTAATGCTACCCATGCTATGGCTTGCACCAAAAGTAGTAGGATTATTAGCTCAAGAACAAGGGATACTTAAATATTACTACCCTCAAGTAGAAAAAGAAAAAGAAAAAGAAAAAAAGGCCTTAAAAACAGCCAAGAAGTTATCACCAAACTAAGATTAAAACCATTAAAACTTAAATAAAACTAAATCTAAAATTAACCAAACACGAATAGAAAGCACAAAGCTCGTTTAAAATGTACCCTTTATAAAGTACATTTTACTACGGGGATTGTGCTTTTTTTATAGCTATGAATAAAAGTCTTTAAATTTGGATAAAATGCTTTTATATATGTTATATTTATGCTATAATATAAACATATTAAATATTCTTATTCGGGGGTATTGACTATGAGAAACGAAAACACTAAAAATAAAACCAATCCTTTTGTAACTCCGTTGATCACAATTGCTATTATAGCAAATCTTTTAAGTTTTGTTTTAATATAATAAAAGATCATTAAAAACCATCTGGTTGCTGATAAAAGCCAGGTGGTTTTTTTATGTATAGACCGCTGATAGAAAGCACTTAAATTGTTATTAAGTTCATTAAACAGGAATACTATTACAAGTGTCGAAACTTTATTTAAAGAAGAATTATTTTAATAGAATAAATGTAACAGATGTGTAATTTAAATTTAGGAGGTTTTAATATATGAGAGTTATAGTGTTTTTAGCTGATGGATTTGAAGAAGTTGAGGCAATTACCGTGGTAGATTATCTTAGGAGAATGAATATAGATGTAGATACTGTAGCTATTACAGAAAATGAAAAGGTAAAAGGTGCTCATAATGTAGTTGTAATAGCGGACAAAAAGGTCTCAGATTTAAAAGAGATAGATTTATATGATGGTGTAGTTATACCAGGAGGAATGCCTGGTGCTGCAAATCTTAGGAATCATGAAAAGGTAATCAAAATTGTAAAAGATCTAAATGATAAAGAGAAACTTGTAGCCGCCATATGTGCGGGTCCTATAGTTCTACAAAAGGCAGGGGTTATTACTAGTAAGAGAGTTACATCATATCCTGGATTTGAAAATGTTTTAGCAGATGGAATTTATATAGGTGAAAATGTAGTAAGAGACAAAAATATAATAACATCAAGAGGGCCAGCATTAGCAGTAGAGTTTGCTATTGAGATAGTGGATTACCTATTAGGAGATGAAAAGGCAAGAGATTTAAAGGAAGATATATTATATAAACAGGCAAGTGAATAGAGAGGTTATGTTGTAGTAACTAAAAAAGGTCTAGGCTTTAATTAATTTTAAAGCCCAGACCTTTTTTATATTTAAATCTTATAACTTTTTTAATGAGAAATTATGCCCCCATCAATTATTAGTTCATTTCCCGTTATATAAGAAGAATCATCTGAAGCTAGAAATAACATGCCATTAACTATATCTTCTGGTTTTCCGAGACGTGAAAGAGGTATTTCCTTTAGCGTGGCTTTTAAATAATCTTGATTTTCTAATATTTGAGCTGACATAGGGGTTTCGATAACGCCAGGATGTATGGAATTTACACGTATATTATATTTGCCTAATTGTGCTGCGGAGGCTTTAGTTAGACTACGAACTCCTCCTTTAGAGGCTGTGTAAACATTTACTCCTGATCCTACAATAGCTACGTAAGATGACATATTTATGATTGAGCCACCACCAGATTTGATCATTATAGGCTCGATGGCTTGGGTTCCTAAAAATGTACCCAAGAGGTTGATATTTATTACTTTGTTCCATTCATCTAAGGTTAAGTCACGTAAAGGTGTAGGTGTGGCACCAACGCCTGCGTTATTAATCAGAATATCTATTTTTGTAAATCTTTTATATACTTCTTCAAGAATATTAGTCCAATCATCTTTAGATACAACATCATGCTTATAGGCTATGGCAGTACTATATTTTTCATTAATTTTAAACATGGTTTCCTCTAATACATCTTCTCTAAAATCTGTGCCTATAATAGTGGCTCCTTCTTTTGCAAATCTTTCAGCACAAGCTGCACCTATTCCTGATGCTGCTCCAGTAACAAGTGCAATTTTTCCTCTTAATCTTCCCATTATCATGACCTCCCGAATATAATACTGAATTTATTAACAGTATACTATTTCAAACAATCTTAATATACAGAAAATTATGAATTCAGGGCAATGATTTTTAATGGTTCTGATAAAAAGGTAGTTTATGGTACATATAGTGCGAGAAAATTTTATTAATTAAATTTATTTAACCTCTGCATTATTGTTTTCATTTTCTTAAGAAATTTGTAAGAATTATAATAGTAAATTCTTAGAATCTATATGATATGATTTTACATGAGATATCTCGTAAACGATCAAGGAGTGAATCTATAGATGTATAATGTTTTAGTTGTGGATGATGAAAAATCAATTACGGATGCGATTGAGGTTTATTTAAAAAATCAAAACTATCAGGTTTTTAAGGCGTATGATGGGCAGGAGGCTTTAGATATTTTTGCTCGGGAGAAAATTCATCTGATCTTGATGGATGTAATGATGCCTAAGATAGATGGAATCATGGCTACGATGAAGATTAGAGAAAAGAGTACAGTGCCTATTATTTTTCTTTCGGCAAAGTCTGAGGATATGGATAAAATATTAGGGCTTAATATGGGAGCGGATGATTATATTACGAAACCTTTTAATCCGTTAGAATTATTAGCCCGGGTGAATTCAAATTTACGCAGATATACAAATTATGCTAGTGAAACAAAAGTTTTTAAAAATATAATTCAAATAGGTGGGGTAGAGTTAAATGATGCCAATAAAACTGTGGTAGTTGATGCTGAACTGATAAAAATCACCCCGCTTGAGTATAAAATTCTGTATTTACTTATGTGTAATCCTAATAGGGTATTTTCTATCGAGGAGATTTATGAGAAGGTTTGGAATGAGCCTGCTTATAACCCTGATACGGTAACGGTTCATATTAGAAGGATTCGGGAAAAAATAGAGATTAATCCAAAGGATCCAAAATATTTGAAGGTGGTGTGGGGCATTGGATACAAATTCGAAAAATAAGTTTACTCCAACTTCATGGGGTACTTTATTAATTATTTTACTATTAGCTGCTATTTCAGTAGGTGTATATGCACCTATAAAGGATGCTTTTATTAAAGAGAATACTTCTAGATATCTAGGGAGCTATCAGTTCAAACATGAAATAGGAGATTTAACTAGTTTTTTACTAACGGATGATTTTGAAGATAGAAGTTATATAGAACAAAGATATCAAGAATTAAAAAGTATCAAATATTATATTAAGAAAGCCCAAGGAGTTGAGATTAAAAGCAATATACCGGATGTAAATGAAGCAATTTTGCAAGAGGAAATAAAGAAGAGTCAGTTTTATTTAACTATAAAGACTGATGAGACAGGAAAACCTACTATCGAAAGTTCACATGAAAGTAGATTTACTAAGGACTGGTTTATAAATGAGAGTGGAGTGCGACAGGAATTTACTGAAGAAGTGACTGAAGCACCTTTAGCACCAAGTATAACAGGTGAATCTCAAATAACAGAAAATAAGGTTTTTTCTAAAACAAGCCCAAAAGAAAGTAAAAATAAATATGCTAATTTAGAAATTGTGTATGTAATTTCTGGTAGTTTAGCGAACCATAGTGACCTCTTTGCCTATAATTTTAAAAACTTTAATGTAAGTCAGAATATAATTTTAATTTTAATTATTGGGGCAATTGGTATTTTGCTTTTAACAATTTTGGCTTTTGCTATTCCTTATAATTCACAAAAGCAGGCCAGTTTAGTTCGGGTTTTTAATAGAATGTATTTAGAGTTTAAGTTTTTCCTCTGGTTAGTATTTTTATTAGGATCGGTTGGAATTTTTAGTTTAATTTCGAGTACCTATTATCCAAATGGTTATTTTTTTAGCAATTCGCTTAATTTTGTAAATATAATCGCAGATGCTAATTTATTTTTCTATCTTATTGGGATACCTATTACTTTTATTTTATATATGCTCATATATGTAAGCATAGTTTATCTTAAATATATTAATGAACACGGATTTAAAGAAGGTCTACTTAAAAACAGTATATTTGGTAAGTTGTTATTTTCAGGTATAACAAATGTAAAAAAATTAAGTCAAGAAATAATAGAAGTGAGTACTGAGAAAGAAAGTTCGGATAAATTATTAAAAATATTAGGGATTAATTTAGTAGCGTTAGGTATTATTGCAATTACTTTCCCTTTTGGCATCCTTTTAGCGATAATTTATACGATCTTTTTAGCGAAATATTTGTTGAAAGTTATTAGCAAAATTAGATCTTTAAATGAAGCTACTCGCGAAATAGCTGAGGGTAATTTTACAGTTAATATAGCAGAAGATGTGGGGATTTTAAATCCAATAGCAAAAAATCTAAATAATATCAATCAAGGCTTTAAGGTCGCAGTAGAAAAGGAAATTAAAAGTCAAAACATGAAAACAGAGCTAATTTCTAATGTTTCTCATGATCTTAAAACACCACTTACTTCAATTATTACGTATATAGATTTATTGAAAAACAGGGATACAGATGAACAAACCCAAAAGGAATATTTAGAAGTTTTAGAGCAAAAGTCTAAGAGATTACAGATATTAATTGAAGATTTATTTGAAGCTAGTAAGGCAAGCACTGGGAATATTGATCTTCATTTTGAAAATATTGATGTTATCGCTCTTCTCAGACAAACTTTAGGTGAAATGGAAGAAAAAATTAAGAATAGTACTTTAGAAATTAAGTTAAATTTTCCTGACAATAAAATATATTGTGAATTAGATGGACGGAGAACCTATCGAATTTTTGAGAACATTATGAGTAATATTTTAAAATATTCTATGATAGGTTCGCGGGTATACATTGATATTTTAGAGAATGAAAAAGAAGTAAGCTTTGTTTTTAAAAATATTTCTGCTTATGAGATGAATTTTGATAATGAAGAGATAACAGAAAGGTTTACAAGGGGAGATAAATCACGAAATACCGAAGGGTCAGGCCTAGGACTTGCCATAGCAAAAAACCTGACCCAGCTACAAAAGGGTAAGATGGATATTATTATAGATGGAGATTTATTCAAGTTAATAATTACATTTTTAAAAATATAATTACGCTTTTAGATATATAATTATTAAAGGGAAGACTTACTAATAAAGAAGCATAGCTTAGGTTATGTTTCTTTTTATATTAAAAATTTATTTACATATAGTTGACTTATATTCAATAAACTAATACTCTATATAAAAGGATATGTTTGTACGTTTAGGTAAAAAATACATTAAAGCATATAAAGAATGTATGAGGAGGAATAATAATGAAGGTCAGTGAAATAATAAAAAACGACTTTGTCTTAATCAGAGAAAGTGAATCTATCGAGGTTGCGTTAGAAACAATGAATCGGTTAAAAATTAATGGAATGCCGGTAGTTAACAAAGATAACATGCTTAGTGGGATGGTAGTAAAAGCGGATATTTATAGATTTCTGATGCATCCAGGACATTATGATACTTGCCCTGTGGAATGGGTAATGTCAAAAAATGTAGTCACTGCTGATGGTGATGAAGAACTAGCAGTAGTTGCAAAACGTTTAAGAGAACATAATATAATTGCTATGCCGGTGCTTAAAGATGATAAAATAATGGGAGTCATAACTATAGAGGATTTCTTAGATAATTGTATTGCTAAAGGTGTTTAAACAAGAATTAAAAGATGATTTCTATCTAGAAGATAAATCGTCTTTTTTTTATCCCAAGGTAATTTTCTATAATTAGTATAAAGAAATGAGATATATTTTATAAAAAATGGTAAAATAGTAAATAGTCACGACAATGAACGATCAAGAATTTAGGGGGACAAATGTTTAATATAACTAATCAAATTATCGCTAATGGCTGTTCTAGACATAATAGTTTATCTTTAGGTGAGGAGTATTATAATGAAGGAGCTGTTAGAGACTTAGAATTTATTTCTAGCTTTAATGCTTTTAGAGGATATGTTAGAGGTGGTAATAATTATCGTATAACGATTGTTTTTAATGAACAAGGTTCTTTGAAAGATTATATCTGTTCTTGTCCAGATTATCAAAATTATCCTAGTCATTTTTGTAAACATTTAGTAGCAGGTTTACTAGCTATCAAAAATATAAAGAGTTTTAATCCAGAGCTTAGAAATGCTCAAGAAGTTACAGAAAATCTTTTTCATCATTTTGCGAGTAAAACTGAAGAAGGCTTTAGGCAAGTTTTAGATTTAGAAGTAGTACTTAATTATCAAGAAATTGATGATTCCAATGAGAAACCTTACCTAGAATTTAAGATAGGGTTTGAAAAATTATATGTAGTTAAGAACGTAAAACGTTTAGTGGAAGCTATGCAGACTGGCAAGAATTTAGTATTTGGAAAGAATTTTACGTTTTATCCTTTGCAAAATGGTTTTAAACCAGACGATAATTTTATTATAGAAATGTTAAAAGATATTTATGATATAGATGAATATAAAATTAGTTCTTATGAAGACAAAAAAGGATCGCTTTTTTCAGGTAAAAAGGTCTATTTATCCGACTCATTTTTAGAAAAATTCATAGATTTAAGGGAAGATAATTTAATCGTTAATATTAATGGGATAAATTATGATCAAATGCCTATTATTGATGCTGATTTACCGATCAACTTTCAAATTGAAAAAGAGCAGGATAGGCTACGAATTCAAAGTGATATTTTATCTAATATTTTGGCGCTTACGACTAAAGGCTCATACTTTTTTTATGCGGGTAAACTTTATAGGCCATCTAAAAAGCAAATAGCTAATATAATGCCACTCTATAGGAGTTTTAAAAAAAGCATTTCGAATTCTTTGCTAATTTTACCTGAGTATAAAGAAAAATTCATTTCAGAAATTTTACCTGAATTAGAAAAGGCCGGAGATGTAGATGTCAGTCCGAACTTAGAAGAAGAAATAGTAAAGATTCCTTTTAATAGCTCGATTTATTTAGATATTGATGAAGGAACTTTATGGGCTGAGATTAAATTTATTTATGGTAAATGGGAAATAAATCCTTTCAGTAATAATACGATACCGACCGAAGGGTTTATTTTGGTACGAGATATGGAAAAAGAAAAAAGAATAATGGCTTTACTTGAACGAACTAATTTTAGGGTGAGTAATTTAAAGATCTATCTAGATGACGAAGACAAGATATTTGAATTTTTAACGGAAATAATACCTGAGTTAAGGGAATCTGCGAACGTTTATTATAGTAGCGAAGTTAATGCGCTAAAAATGATACATAAGCCTGTATTTACAGGACAGGTTAGCTTAAATAATAATATCGGGATGTTGGACTTTTCTTTTAAATTAGAAGGGATAGAAAGAGAAGAGTTATATGATATTTTAGCTGCTTATAAAGAAAAGAAAAAATATTATCGTTTACGTGATGGAAGCTTTATGCTCTTACAAGAAGAAAATTTTGGTGAAGTTTCTGATATAGTTAATTTATTAGGCTTAAAGAAAAAGGATTTATTACAAGAAGTGCAGCAAATACCAAAATATAGAGCTATGTATTTTGATGGACTTATGGAAAAACAAGAGTTAGGCTTTTTAAATGTTAATAATTCATTTAGAGAGTTAACTAAAAACATAAAAAACCCTGAAGACCTAGATTTCCCTTTTCCAAAGGAAGTTGAAGGTTTATTAAGAGATTATCAAAAAAAAGGGTATAAGTGGCTAAAGACTTTGGCTCATTATGGATTTGGTGGAATTTTAGCTGATGATATGGGTCTTGGAAAGACTCTGCAATCAATTACCTATATTTTATCAGAACAAAAAGAGAACACTGAACCAGTACTAGTAATAGTACCTACATCTCTTTTATATAACTGGCAAATGGAGCTCGAACAATTTGCCCCAAGTATGAAAACAAGAATAATAAGTGGTTCTAGAAATGAAAGACGAGAGCTTTTAGATAACTTAGAAGAAGTTGATTTAGTCATTACTTCTTATCCATTAGTGCAGAGGGATATTGAAGAATATCTAAACTATAATTTTAGCTATTGTATTATAGATGAAGCACAATATATTAAAAATCCGCATTCACAAAGAGCAAAGGCTGTAAAAATGATCAAGGCAAAAAATTATTTAGCCTTAACTGGAACACCAATAGAAAATTCTTTAATAGAATTATGGTCAATTTTTGACTTTATTATGCCAGGATATTTGCCTGCGTATACCGAATTTACTAGGAAATATTTAAATCCGATTGAAAAAGAGGGTGATGCTAAAGCCACTAATGATTTAGCAAAGCTAGTGAGACCCTTTATTTTACGCAGAGTAAAAGAAGATGTTTTGAAGGAATTACCAGCTAAAATTGAAAACAAAATGATTTCAGAATTAACATTAGAGCAAAAGAAAATATATCTAGCTTATCTCGAAAAAATAAGTAAGGAAATTACTGATGATCTTAAAGAAAAAGGGTTAGCAAAAAGTAGAATTAAAATATTAGCAGGATTAACAAGGTTAAGACAGATTTGTTGTCATCCAGGTCTATTTTTAGATAATTATACAGGAGATAGTGGTAAGCTTGAGCAACTAAAAGAAGTGTTACAAGAAATTATTGGTCAAGGTCACCGGGTACTTATTTTTTCACAGTTTACTAGTATGCTAGCAATAATTAGTGAGATGTTAGATAGAGAAAATTATAAATATTTATATATTGATGGTAGTGTAAAGGCAATGGAACGAATGGTGCGTGTTTCTGCGTTTAATGAAGGAGAAGGGGATATCTTTTTGATTTCTTTAAAAGCGGGGGGTACAGGTCTTAATTTAACTGGTGCTGATGTCGTAATTCATTTTGATCCATGGTGGAATCCAGCTGTAGAAGATCAAGCATCTGATAGAGCTCATCGTTTTGGACAAGAAAAGGTTGTGCAGGTATTGAAATTTATTGCTAAAGGAACTATTGAAGAAAAAATTTATAAACTTCAGTTAAAGAAAAAAGAATTAATAGATAAACTAATTGAGCCAGGAGAGACTATGTTAAGTTCTTTAAGTGAGCAAGAAATATATGATTTGCTTGAAATTTAAATTAAAAATATAGTGGGGTTAAAATAAATGATTAATAAAGATAAGCTTAAATACCTAAAGTCTTTTCCTATTGGAGCTAGAACAATTAAGACTGGTATTGCAGTTGCTTTAAGTATGTTTATTTGTGAATTTTTAAGTGTCCCTCATCCTATATTTGCAGGTTCTGCTACGGCTGCTAATATGCAGCCTGCTGTCGGGCAAAGTCTAAAACATGCTGGACAGCAGATTACAGTACATTTTATCAGTATTTTTGTAGCTATTATTTTAGGTTTAGTAGTAGAACCAAGCCCACTTATTATGGGACTTGCAGCAATAATTATAATTACTATTTGCACTAAACTTAATATTAAAACTTCTATTCCGATGGGTATAGTAGCGGCTATCTTTGTTTTAGATGCTCCTAGTAGCGATTTCTTAGAAAATGCTTTAATTCGTTCTATGGTAATTTTTATAGGTGTAACGGTAGCTATTGTTGTTAATATGACGATTATGCCACCAAAACATGAAAAGAGATTAATTGAATCTTTATTAGCTTTGAATAAAAGAGCGGCTATTTGTTTTGAGGATGCAATAAATGGTTATTTAATAGCTACTCCGGCTACCTCTGAATCTCTTGAAGAAAAGGATAAAGAGTTTAAGAAGTATTTAGAAGAGTCGGAAACCTTATTTGAACTTTATAGTAATGAATGGAGAATTGGCTTTACTAATGATGAAGTAAAAGAAACACTATATAAAGAGTATCTTTCTTATAATAAAATTTTGTGGAAAAATATAAATGATATTCGTTTTCTTATCGATGAGCGCCAAGTACGCAGGGAAAAGGCTCATAATCCAAATTTAAGTAAAGAATTTATATCAATAGCCCAGTTTTTAATGGAAGTTATGGGAGATTTGAAGGAGTATAATATAGCTTTAAGGATGAAAATTGAAGGCAAGGAAATAAGTATAGATAAAACAATTAGAATTTGGTCTAAGCTTGACCCAATCATAAATAAATGGCATGATAAAGCAGAAAAAAACACTTATTATCTTCATGCATTAATTGAGATTTCTATAATAACTTATAAAATTAGGTGGGCAGCTCACGAATCAGCTCGGATATTAAAAGATTTATAAGGAGAACAATATGTTAGTGATTAGATGTTCAGCATGTAAGAAAAAGTTATGGAAATATGATAAAATCGGTCAAGGTGAAGTTTTGCGGTGCCATAAAGCTAGAATCAAGAATTATTATGCTGATGTAGTTATTGAAGAAACTAAAATAAAATGTCCTTGTGGTAGGGAAATCGGGATAGACAAAGGAACGTTTTTCAAAATGGATCCCAAAGCTTTTATGTATAATGGTACTAAGAGAAACAAGTAGTTATAAGATATTTGAATTAAAATTATTGTATTTAAAAGGTTTGTGCAAAAAGGAAGTATTCCATTCTTTTTGCGCAAACCTATTTTATTGTATTATGTTTTGATTTTAAATCTGTCTTTATTTTAGGTTTTGCGATAAATTGATAAATACCGATACCTACTAAGAAAACCCCAAATATTTTTTTTAAGGCTACGCTGGAAAACGAACTAGCTAGATTTGACCCAATTAAGGCACCAATGACACTACCTATAATAATATATAACGCTAATTTAAAATTAACATTACCTTGGCGAGCATGAGTTGTAACTGCAACTATAGCAGTTGGGATAAAGGTAGCTAGGCAAACCCCTTGAGCTACATGCTGCTCCGTACCAACGAAGAATACAAGGGCAGGAACTAATAAAATCCCCCCACCCATAGCCATTCCGCTCATAATTCCCATTATAAGACCAATTAGGATTAGCAATTAAATCACCATCCTTAGTCCGGCAATTATAATGAAAACACTAAAAACCTTGCGTAGAGTATCACTTGGAAGTTTATTCATTAATTTTGCACCTATGTAAGCTCCGATCATAGCACCGATAGCGACATTAAAAGCTAACTTTAAATCAAGATTACTATTAAGATAATAAACTACGGCACTTGTAAATGCAGTTGGTAAAATGATTGTTAATGAAGTACCGTGAGCTATATGTTGCTCTATTCCTAAGATAAAAATAAGCATAGGAATTAAAAATGATCCTCCCCCAATTCCTAATAAGCCATTAATTAAACCAGTGACAAGTCCAATTAAAATCAATAAAGCTATTCTCATCAAGTTACCTCCCAGCTAATGCTAGGATAGTTTTTGCTATTAACCTATAAAATATGTATTGAAATATGTATGTATTAAAATAAATTATATTAGAATAGTAGATGCAATAATTATTAATATTCCTAGAATAGCACCAAAGTATGAAAATGCTAAATTATATTTTGATGCTTCAGGCCATAATTCACTACTAACTATAAATGTCATGGCACCACCAGCCAAAGCTAACAAAAGTCCAATTAATTTTGGGGAAATTGAAACTAAGACTAAACCTAAGTATGCACCTAGGGGTGTTACTAAACTTATCAAAAATATAATGAGTAAAATATTGCGATTTTTCATACCTGCTATTTTAAGAGGAACTGTGGTAGCCATTCCTTCAGGAATATTATGTATGCCAATAGCTAGGACAATAATTAAACCTAAATTATCGGTCGCACTATAACCTACCGCAATAGCTATTCCTTCCGGTAAATCATGTAAGGCTATGCCAATTGCAATCAAGTATCCCATTTTCAAAAAATATCCTTCTTTTTTATTTATAATTCTTTTTATAGGTGGAAAATTGGTTATGAGTTTATCTAGTAAAGCTAATAATAGTAAACCAAGGAGAAAACCGGTTAGAGTAATAGTTAAATTACTCACATAATAAGCAGAAGGAACTAAATCAACTATGGTTACAGTTAACATGACACCTGTAGCAAGACCAAGCATAAATGAAAAGAACTTATGACTAGGGGTGCCTAAGGCTAATACAAAAAAGGAGCCAATCAATGTTGCTATTCCAGCAACAAAACCATTAAAAATAATTGAATTCATATATATTCTCCTAAACTTTAGTATATTAATAAGTAATTCAAAACTTTAAAGAATAGAACATGAAAATTTTCACAGGTCATTTATACATATTATTAAAATATTAAAATTATTCGAATAAGAAGGTTTAATTGACAATACTATGAATTTTCAGAATATTAGACTGAAATGAGTTTATTTTTATTGTATAATAGATTCATATACAAATAAAAAAGGGGGGGAATGTATGGCTTTAGGTAAAGAATTAGAGACTTGGATGTTATTTCGAAAAACTTTTGGCAAAATGCAAAGGGTTGTAGAGGATGACTTGCGTAAATATGACACCACACCAAGTCAATTCATTATTTTGCGTAATCTTTCAATAGAAGAATCCACTCCTATGTCAGAACTTAGTCGAAAAACATCATGCGTGAATTCAAATATAACTTCAGTAATCGGGAGAATGGAAGAAAAAGGTTTGGTGCAAAAGGTTCAAGATACAATTGATCGAAGAGTTTCTAAGGTAACCTTAACAGTTAAAGGCAAAGAACTATATGATATAACGGTAGCAAAGCATGATGAGTATCTGGTAGATATTTTAAAATGCATTCCAAATGATGAATTAGAAACCTTTAATAGACTTTTGTATAAATTATATTCTGGTATTAACTAATCGGCTAAGAGCCGATTTTTTTAATTGTGGATAAAACTTTGTAGCTAAAGTTGTTTTGGTTGTTGTCATATGCTTTAATTGATACTAGAATATATATAATGATGAGCATGTAAGGGGAGGAAAAATGGCTAGACCTACTAAAGAAAGAAGAATTGAATTTATACCTGAGGTTACGATGTTTAGACCTTGTAAAACTACTAATAAAGTTTTTGAAGAAGTTGTTTTAACCTTTGAAGAAATCGAAGCTATTAGATTAAAGGATTTAGAATCGCTAGAGCAGGAAGAGTGTGCTGTGAAAATGGAAGTTTCTAGACCTACATTTCAAAGAATTTTAGGTATTGCAAGAAAGAAAATAGCAAATGCTTTAATTGAAGGCAAGATTATCAAGTTTGAAGGTGGTAATTATCAAGTCGCAATGCGCCATTTTGAATGTCATTCATGTAAGTTTGTTTTTGAAGTCCCTTTTGGTAATGGTATAAAGGGAAAGGATATGGACTGTCCTAAATGTAATGAAAAAACTGTACACAGATTAAAATAATTTAAGGAGTGATTTAGATGTCAGAACAAAACGGATGTAGCCCTGAGGCACAAAGTAGTTGTGGATGTTCCGGAAGCTGTGGATCTCAGCCAGAAGTAAAAGCTAAAGATTTTAATAAGATTAAACACGTTATTGCTGTAATGAGTGGTAAGGGTGGAGTAGGTAAATCTTCCTTTACAGGACTATTAGCGATGGCTTTAAAAAGACAAGGACATAAAGTAGGGATATTAGATGCTGATATCACAGGTCCTAGTATCCCAAAACTATTTGGGATAAAAGGACAACCTAAGCAAAATGAAAAAGGCGTATTGCCTATTGAAAGTAAATTAGGTATTAAGGTTATGTCTATGAATCTATTATTACCAAATGAAGATGAACCTGTTATTTGGAGAGGGCCTGTAATTTCCGGAGTAATCCAACAATTTTGGGATGAAATATTATGGGATGAACTAGATTATTTAATAGTTGACCTACCACCTGGAACTGGCGATGCTCCTTTAACTGTCTTACAATCACTTCCAGTAGAGCAAGTTTTAATAGTTTCTTCTCCACAAGACTTAGCTAATATGGTAGTTAGAAAAGCAATTAAAATGGTTGAAAAAATGAATATCCCTATTTTGGGTGTAGTGGAAAATATGAGCTATTTACTATGTCCAGATTGCAACACAAGTATTAATGTTTTTGGAAAAAGTAATGTGCAAGAAACTTGTGATACAATGGGTGTAGAATTATTAGGAAAGTTCCCATTAGATGTAAAGTTTGCAGAGCTTTCAGATGGTGGTAATATTGAAGATTATGAAGGTGAGAACTTAATCAATTTAGAAAAAAAATTGGACAAGATTGTAAAATAGTAAAATGCCGCTTATAATGAGCGGCATTTTTTTTTGTAAAAAAATGCAGATTTATAAAAGGATAACTTGTATTTATGCTTTATTAGTACTAAAATACATAAGTAAGTTTTTTAAAGGGGGAGCATTAGTGATAAAGGAAAAAATTAGAAATATTGCCATAATAGCCCACGTTGACCACGGTAAAACAACCTTAGTAGATCAGTTATTATCTCAATCAGGTATTTATAGGGAAAATGAAAAGGTAACTGAAAGAGTAATGGACTCGAATGATCTAGAAAAAGAAAGAGGCATAACGATATTAGCTAAAAACACTTCAATTAGTTATGAAGGATATAAAATAAATATTATTGATACACCAGGTCATGCCGATTTTGGTGGAGAAGTAGAACGTATCATGAAAATGGTTGATGGAGTTGTATTAGTTGTAGATGCATTTGAAGGATGTATGCCACAGACTAAATTTGTTTTAAAGAAAGCTTTAGAGCAAAATTTAGTGCCAATTTTAGTAGTTAATAAAATAGATAGAGAAAATGCTCGTGTAGAAGGTGTAGTAGATGAAGTTTTAGATTTATTTATTGACCTTGGTGCAAATGAAGATCAAATAGAGTTTCCTGTTATTTATGCTTCTGGTTTAAGAGGGATAGCTGGAGAAACAATTGATAGTGTTGGTGAGGATATTGTTCCTTTATTTAATACAATTATTAAACATATACCATGTCCAAGTGGTGAGTTAGAAGCACCGTTACAGATGCAAGTTACGCTACTAGATTATAGTGATTACCTAGGTCGTATTGGGATTGGGGTAATTAAAAGAGGTACTATTAAAAATGGTACGATGGCTTCAATCATGAAAAGAGACGGAAAAGTGGAAACTTTAAGGATTAGTAAATTATATGGCTTTGAAGGTTTAAAAAGAGTAGAAATTCAAGAAGCAAGTGTTGGGGAAATTGTTGCGGTAAGTGGAATGGGTGACTTAAATGTAGGAGAAACAGTTTGTAGTCCTGAATGTGTAGAAGCTTTAGATTTTATTAAAATAGACGAGCCTACTTTACAAATGAGTTTTATTGTTAATAATTCTCCTTTTGCGGGAAAAGAAGGAGATCCTATTACAGCTAGAAAACTTGGTGCAAGACTTATGAAAGAAATGGAAACAGATGTTTCTTTAAAGGTTTCTGAAACAGATAGGCCAGAAATATTCTTAGTAGCAGGTCGTGGAGAACTTCATTTATCAATTCTAATCGAAAACATGAGAAGAGAAGGATATGAGTTCCAAGTATCAAAACCACAAGTAATATTTAAAAAACTTGATGGCGTTAAAATGGAGCCTTTTGAAAACTTAACCATTGATGTTCCAGAGGAATATTTAGGAACTGTTATGGAAAAGATAGGAATTAGAAAAGGCGAATTAGTAAACATGAATAATATCAATGGAGAAGTAAGAGTAGAATATTCAATTCCAGCTCGTGGTTTAGTAGGGTTTAGAAATGAATTCTTAACTGATACTAGGGGTTATGGAATACTAAATCATAGTTTTGATGAATATAAACCTTACAAAGGTGAAATAACTAGTAGAAGAAATGGCGTTTTAATTGCTTTTGAAACAGGAACTGCTTCAAATTATGGTTTAGTTGCTGCCGAAGAAAGAGGAACTTTATTTATTTCAGCTGGAACAGATGTTTATGAAGGTATGGTAGTAGGGGAAAATAGTAGAGAACAAGATATGGAAGTTAATATTTGTAAACACAAAAACTTAACTAACATGAGAACATCTGGAAAAGACGATACAGTAAAACTTAAAGCTCCACGCATCTTAAGTTTAGAAGAAGCAATAAGTTATGCTGGTGACGATGAATATTTAGAAGTAACTCCAGAGAGCATTAGATTAAGAAAGAAATATTTGGATAAAAGCGAAAGAGTAAGAGAAGCTAAAAGTGCCAAACTAATGGCATAAGGTTCAAATAAAGATTAAAATTATTGACATTTTTACAAGGTTAGTGGTATTATTGTTTTAATGGTTAAAAGGGAGTAGTTATAAATACAAGGTCAACATCATGGTGTGAAAAAAGCATCTGGCCTTGTAACCTGTATGGTTAACGAGACTTTTAACATAATCCATTTTGGGGTTATGTTAAAAGTCTTTTTTTATGAAAAAAGACAAGCCCTAAAATAGGTAAAGAATAAAAGGGGTGAAAAAAGAAAAGGTTATTATTAGTTTGAATATATTATTTTTGGTTAAATTAATAATTGGAAGGGGATTTTAAATGTCAACTAAAAAAGATTTATCTTGGGTTGCCTTTTGGGTTGGGGCAGCGTTAATTTTCAACCTGGGGATTTATTTTTTTATGGGTCCTCAAAAGGCACTTGAGTTTTTAGGTGGGTATATAATTGAGCAAAGTTTATCTATTGATAATTTATTTTTGTTTTTAGTTATTTTTAGTAGTTTTGGACTTGAGTCTAAATATCAACATAGGGTTTTAAATTATGGAATTTTTGGAGCTATTGTTTTAAGACTTATTTTCGTAGTTTTAGGGGTTGCAGTAGTAAATCGTTTCCATAGTATTATGTATATTTTTGGTATAATTTTAATTGTGACAGGTATTAAAGTTTTGGTACAAAAAGAAAAGGAAAAGGATTTTCGAAACTCTAAATTAATTAAGTTCATTGGTAAATTTATCCCCTTTACTCATAAATTAGAGGGGCAAAAGTTTTTTGTGAAGAAAAATGGCATACTTCATGCTACCCCTTTATTCGCAATTCTACTTGTGATAGAAGGGTCAGATGTAATTTTTGCGATTGATTCGATACCAGCCATTTTCTCAATAACTAAAGATCCTTTTATTATTTACTCATCTAATATTTTTGCTATTATGGGATTAAGAAGCATGTATTTTGTCTTGGAAAAAGTTAGTGGAGCCTTTAGATTTGTGAAACAAGGGGTAGCCATGATCCTAACCTTTACAGGGGTGAAATTAGCCATTCTGTATTTCCATATAGAGATACCAATTGTCCTTAGTATAGGAATTATCTTTGGTATTTTAGCTTTAAGTGTGATTGCTTCTGTTTTATATGATAGGTACATGAAAGATAAAAAGGCAAGGTTGGCAAGCGTTAAATAAGAATATAAAAGTTTATCCCCTTATAGTAGAAAAAACAAACTACTGTAAGGGGATATTTTATGCATTTTTCTTGTTTAAGTTTGATAACACATTTTGAACTAATGGATTTTGTAATAATTTCATTAAATCTTCCTTAGAAGATAGGCCAGGTGAAGCTGATTTCATTTCAGGATTAGAATTTGCATCATGATCAGAATCTGAATTTTCATTAGAATCATTATACGCTTCACTAAAAGATTGATTAAAAGAATTATTATAAGACTGTGTGTCTTTTAAGCTATAATAATTATCATTATAATCGTGATTTTCTGTATTTTTAGGTGCAGCTGGTTTAGCTTCTGTTTTTTCTTCCTGATAAGAAGTCATTTTGCGAAAAGAGGTAGAAGCCTTAGTAACCACAGGGACAACAGTGTCAAGGGCATCTAGTAGTTCGTCTACACTATCAGCTAAAGATCTAACTTGATTACAAATTTGCTTAACATTAGCAAGGGGCATAAAAAACGATCGGGGTTCCTGAGTTGTTTTCCTTGAGCCATCCTCACCTCTATACTCTTGATTATTAATATCTCTATTGTCTGATGCGTTTTTTTCTATATTTTCATCACTTGCTTGAAATTCTACTGGTCTAGCTTTTATAGTACGGTGCATATCTTCACCTCCTTAAATATCCCTATGCAATATTAATATCAGTTTAATAGATAAATATTACAGTTAATTTTAGAAAATATTAATCACATTTGGGATTTTCATGCATAGGATTAATTGTCTAAGGATTTTATACGAATTTAGGAGGTGAGTTTTAAGTGAAAGGTTTTTTTAATGAAGATAATAACGTGGAAGGTTTAATTACAATTGTTATTATCGTTCTGCTTTTAGCTATTTTATTTGGTGGATCACGTGGTTTTGGTAAAGCATTCTCTGAAGAAGAAAAGGAAGAAGAGGATAACCTTTTCCCTGTAATGAGTAATGACGATGAGGTAGATGCAGAAGATTCAGTAGAAGGGGGATGTGAAGCTTGAATCAGCCAGAATTACCAAACTCAATTGAAGATGTAAAGAATATGTTAAAAGGTATTGAAGCATTTTTGCCTGAGGAATACAAAAATGTTATAAATGAAGCTATTGCAGGTATTGAAAATGGCGATGGTAATCCAGAAGAAAGTAAACAAAAGTTACAACAATTGCTTTTAAACTTAATGAGTGGGCAAAAATAAATAAGAAATAGGCTATTAATTTAGCCTATTTTTTTTATATCTGCATATATATATTAAAAAAGACTTCCTCATAAGTTTGAGGAAGCCCTATATTTGCTAGTATTAGCAGCAGCAGCAAATAAATACGAAGAATAAAATAATTAAGATAATCCAAGTCCAGCTTTCTCCACCAAACCATCCGCCACCGCAGCCACCTTTGTTACCACCGAAACCACAACCTAAATCTTCAACCATTATAATTCCTCCCTACTAATTTATTTTAGTTACTTTCTAACAGAGTATTAGCAACAGCAGTTACAAATGAACCAGAAGAATAAAATAGCTATAGCTAACCATACAATCCAAGTGCATTCATTGCCACTTCCAAAGTTAAATCCACATCTTTCACTCATTACTTATCACCTCCTTCTATGAACTATTTACTATGTAAACTTAAGCTTTAGCCTCACAGAAACAATTAATAATTAAAATGATAATTATTAAGGTTATGAGCATAGTTAAGGTATTGCCATCACCGGTAAAACAACCACCGATTCCCATAGAAAATTCTCCTTTCCTAACTAATAGATTTAAAATTTACTTTTTAGATAAAGATGCCAAAATACTTTGTAAAGATGGGTTTTGGAGCAATTCACTAATTTGTTCAGTTGATATTTGAGGTTTATTATCCATTGTAACGGGAATATTAGTACTAACTAATGTTTGTTCTTCAGGAATTAACTCATTATTTTTTATTGATCTAATGTATTCTTGTGATACCGAGCTTATAATCGGAACCAATTTTTCAATAGAATTAACTAAATGATCTAAGCTTTCGGTGATAGTTATAATGTTTTTTGAAGTTTCTCTAATACTTTTTGTCGTTACGTGCATTAGAGAGTCTTGCTCAGTTTCCATAAAGTCTTTAGGGTGCATGTTTGCTCCTTTCTTCAGTAATTAAATTTAATTACTGACACAAGTTAAAGGATTTAATTATGTAATTTATATTAGTACTGTATGTAAGAAGTAGTAATTTTGTTACAATCATTTATATTTTTAGAATTTTGTTTAAAGTGGGGATAAAGGTAAAGATAAAGGCTTTATCCCCAAAAAAATTTATCCTTATTCTGCACAGAAACAACCAATAAGCATGATAATGATAATGATTGTTATCAGCATTGATAAGGTATTATTATCACGACCAAAGCAATTACCGAAAAAGCTCATGAAATAACCTCCTTTCAACTTTAATTTAATTACTTACCCCGTACAGAGTATGAATCGAGCAAGGTATTTGACACTGAAAAAGCAGGAAATTTATTGTTTTTGATTATTAGCTAAATTTTTTAGCATATTTTGGACAAGAGGATTTTCTAGGAATTGAGTAAAACTAGCTTGATTTAGAGGCGGTTTAGTTGTTTGATTAAAGTTACCCATATCTCTAGAGTAATCTTGCTCATCGGGTGTATTAGATACAAAATCATTTTCATCTACATTAGTATGAACACTATTTTTAGATAATGAACTAATAACTGGGGCTAAAAGCTCAATGGAATTAACTATTCCATCTACGCTATTAGCAACCATACGAATACTATCAGCTGTTTTTTTTATATTACTTGTTGCAGATGTTAAAAGATAAACAGGTGATCTTTTCAATATAGGTTTTTTGAATTTCAAGTTTGGCTTGTGAAACTTTATTCCATTATTTATAGCCTTCATTTCAGGCTCATTCATAGTTTGAGATGAAAAATTTTCATAATGCTCAGAATAGTTGTCGACTAGGGTAATATTATCATTCTCAAGATTATGCTCATTTAAAGTATTTTCTGATATTTCTCCAGAGAAATCGTTTATATCGTTTGTTATTTCTTCAGTAGTAGATATATTTTCCTCATAGAAATCTTTTTTCTTTTTACGACTCATTTCTTGCCTCCTTTACTTTATGAGTTAGGCAAAAGTATTAATCTTCATAATTTAAAGAGAAGCAGTAAAAAATGGAAAAGGCCATCTTTTACTGCGTAAAACTAGCAAGAAAATCTAGCAATCAAATGCTTCTAATAAAATACCAAGGATATAGAATATAATTAATAAAGTAAAGATAACTTCTAATGCACCACCACTAAAAAAGTTAGCACCTCCGAAACCACAGCCCATGATAATCCTCCTTTCAAATCGTGAATTTTCATTAATATAAGTATTTTATTTTTAATTAATCAAATATTTGGCAGAAACATGATAAGATAATGATGATAATAACCATAGTTATTAACTTAGAAACACAATTGTCTGAACCGAAAAACCCACAACTTCTATCTGACATGAACGAGCCCTCCTTTCTATGTATGTGTTCTTACAGTGATAAGATATGAATGTTAGTATGAAATTGACACAACTTTTTTTAAAATTTTTTCTAACCTTTTGCTTACACCCATAAGATATGGAGTTTAGGTAGAAAGTGTTACAAAAATTTTAGAAATATTTTTAGATTCTGTGTATGTTTTTGCTTACACCCTAAGTTATGTAGTAAACTTAAAAGTGTTACGAAAAAGTAAATAAATATTTCAAGAAAATAAATCCATTAATAGACTTAAGATAAATAATACTATTAGCAAGGTGAAAATTATCTCAAGTGATAATGAGGCGTTAAAATTGATTTTTTTAATCATAGTAAAACCCTCCTTTTTTAATGTATAATATAGTAATACTTAGGATTATTCTTTTTATTTATAAAACAATTTGGGAGGAAAAAAAATGAACTTTCAAGATATCATTTTGACCCTAAACGATTTTTGGGGTAAGCATGGTTGTATTATTCAACAACCTTACGATATGGAAAAAGGTGCAGGAACTATGAATCCAGCTACTTTTTTAAGGTCACTAGGACCAGAGCCGTGGAATGTTGCTTATGTAGAACCTTCTAGACGTCCAACTGATGGCAGATATGGGGAAAATCCTAATAGGCTACAACATTATTATCAATATCAAGTAATACTTAAGCCGTCCCCTGAAAATTTTCAAGAACTATATTTAGATAGCTTACGTGCTCTTGGGATTAATCCTTTAGAACATGACATTCGTTTTGTAGAGGATAACTGGGAGTCCCCTACTCTAGGTGCATGGGGATTAGGCTGGGAAGTTTGGTTAGATGGTATGGAAATCACCCAATTTACTTACTTTCAGCAATGCGGAGGTATAGACTGCAAGCCTGTATCTGGTGAAATAACCTATGGTATTGAGCGTATTGCTATGTTTATTCAAAAAAAAGATAGTGTTTATGATATAGAGTGGGTAGAGAATATTTCTTATGGAGATGTTCACCATCAAAATGAGGTAGATTATTCTGAGTATAATTTTGAGGTAGCAGATACAGAAATGTTATTTAACTTATTTAATGCTTATGAAAAAGAAGCTTTGAGAGTTATAGAGCGGGGATTAGTCCAACCTGCATATGATTATGTTTTAAAATGTTCACATACCTTTAATCTTTTAGATGCAAGAGGAGCTATTAGCGTAACCCAAAGGACAGGCTATATTGGTAGAGTTAGAAATATGGCAAGAGTTTGTGCTCAAGGTTATGTTGATCAAAGAGAAAAAATAGGTTATCCATTAATTAAGGATGAAAATCAAAGAAAAAAATTAGGCTTAAATTCTTTAAAGGAGGAGAAATAAATGGCAAATTTACTTTTTGAAATTGGTACAGAAGAAATTCCAGCAAAGTTTATGCCTCCTGCCTTAAAACAATTAAAAGAATTAGCAGAAAAAAAGTTAAAGGAACAACGTCTTAAATATAAAGAATTAAATACTTATGGAACTCCTAGAAGGATTGTATTAGAAATTAAGGATTTAGATAGCAGACAAGAAGATTTAGAAGATGAAGTTAAAGGCCCTTCAGCAAAGGCCGCCTATGATGCTGAGGGGAACTTAAGTAAAGCTGCTTTAGGATTTGCTAAAGGTCAAGGTGTAGATCCTAAAGATTTACAAATAAAAGATACGCCAAATGGTCAATATGTTTTTGCTAATAGAAAAGAAATAGGTAAAGATGCAAATGAAGTATTAAAAGAAATGTTACCAGGTTTAGCGTTAAGTTTATATTTTCCTAAGCCTATGCGTTGGGGCGATAAAGAAACTCGTTATGCTCGCCCAATTAGATGGTTAGTTGCTTTACTTGATACTGAAATTATTCCTTTTGAAATTGAAGGAATACACAGTGATCGTATTACTAGAGGGCACCGTTTCCTAGGATCTGATCATATTATGATTAAAGAAGCATCAGCTTATTTTAGTCTGATGAAAGATAATTATGTAATTGTTGACCAAGCCGAAAGAAAGAAACTTATTGTAGAGCAAATTATTGAATTAAATAAAACAATTGAGGGTAAAGTCGAGTCTGATGAAAACTTATTAAATGAAATTGTTTATTTAGTTGAATATCCGACAGCATTAGTGGGTGGGTTTTCTAAAGATTACTTAGAAATTCCTAAAGAATGTATTATAACGCCAATGAAAGAGCATCAAAGATATTTCCCTGTTTTAAAAGAAGATGGTGAATTATTACCAATGTTTGTTACAGTTCGTAATGGTGATAGCGAACATTTAGATATTGTAAGACAAGGAAATGAAAAGGTTTTAAAAGCACGTTTAGATGATGCTAAGTTTTTCTTTGATGAGGATAGAAAGAAAAAATTAGAAGACTATGTAGAAAAATTAAAAACAGTAGTTTTCCAAGCAAAGTTAGGTACAATTTATGAAAAAGTAGAAAGAATTGAAAAAGGCGCTAAAAACCTAATTGCTAGTTTAAACATTGACGAAGAAACAAGTAAAAGAGCATTAAGAGCTGCTTATTTAGCTAAGGCTGACTTAGAAACTAATATGGTTTATGAGTTCTCTGAATTACAAGGAATAATGGGTTCGAAATATGCTCTGTACTCTGGTGAAAATGAAATAGTAGCCAAAGCAATTTTTGAGCATTATTTACCTCGTAATGCTGATGACTTTTTACCGGAGACTATTGAAGGAACTTTAATTAGTATTGCTGATAAAATAGATACAATAACAGGATGTTTTTTAGTTGGTATTGAGCCAACAGGTTCTCAAGATCCATATGCATTAAGAAGACAAGCACTAGGAATATGTAAAATTTTATTAGCAAAAAAATTAGATATAAATCTAACTACTTTAATTGCAAGATCTATAGAAAATTACGCCCAAAAGCTTGAAATCAATAATACAGAAGAAATAATTAAAAAAATCTACGATTTCTTTGAATTAAGAGTAAGGAATATCTTAACTGATGCTAATTATCGTTATGATGTAATTGAAGCTATCATATCAGTAGGATATGATCACCTCAATCATATTGTTATGAAAGCAGAAGCTTTAAATGAAATTAAAGGTACTGAGGAATTCACAAAATTATTAACTGCATTTACGCGAGCTAATAATTTAGCTAAAAAGGCTGAAAGTATTGTAATAAATGAAGAATATTTAGTTGAAGATAGCGAAAAAGAGCTTTATCAAGTATTAACAAAAGGTCAAGAGGTAGTACAAAAGGCTCTAGAAAATCACAAGTTTAAAGAAGTATTACAAGTAATTAGTAAATTTGAAGAACCGATTAATAAATTTTTCGCTGATGTAATGGTTATGGATAAGGATGAAAAAATAAAAAATAACCGTTTAGCACTTTTAAAACAAATTACGCTATTAGTAGAACCTATTGCTGATTTAACTAAAATAGTACAAGACTAAAAATTATAACTTGCCAAGACTTAAATGTCTTGGCTTTTTTTATACATTATTCATGGACAATATTGGTAAAATGATGCATACTAGACAACAAACCTTTTTTTTGAAGGATAATTTGCGTAAAATAAGGCATAATCTCTAATAAGAGTATAAACTATATTAAAAATGGGAGGGGAATTTATGCACTATGTGGTTTGCGTAAAGCAGGTTCCAGACACTACAGAAGTAAAAATAGACCCTAAAACAAATACTTTAATCAGAGAAGGGGTTCCATCAATTATGAACCCATATGATGTTCATGCTGTCGAAGCTGCTATACAGTTAAAAGAAAAGTATGGTGGTAAAGTAACAGTGTTAAGTATGGGTCCACCTTTAGCAAAAGAAGTATTAAAAAAAGCAATTGGTTTAGGTGCTGATGAGGCGGTATTGATTTCAGATAGGGCTTTTGCTGGAGCGGATAGTTTAGCTACAAGTTATGCTTTAACAAAGGCTATTGAAAAAATTAATGAACAAGAAAAAATTGATTTGATTATTTGTGGAAAACAGGCAATAGATGGTGATACAGCTCAAGTTGGACCAGGTATTGCTTCACGTTTAAACATATCTCAATTAACATATGTTATGGAGATAAAAGAAATTAGTGATAATTCCATTTCGGTATTTCGCAAAGTAAAAGGTGGTCAGGAATTAAGTAAAACAAAATTACCAGCCTTACTTACTGTAATTACTGATATAAATGATGTGAGATATTCTAGCTTAGATAATTTAATTAAAGCTGCTCGTTTTGATTATAAAACGTGGACTAAAGATAATTTAGATGCTGACATAGAACATTTAGGTTTAAAGGGTTCAGCAACAATGGTAAGAAATATTTTTGCTCCTCCACAAAGAGAAAAGGGCGAAATTATTCCTGGTGGGGAAGGTAATGGTGAAAAAGCAATAGCTACTCTTTTAGATAAATTAATACCATTAGATATAATTCCAAATTAATCAAGAGGAGGTGTTCTCGTGGCAGTTGAAGTTATAAAAAGCAATTGTATTGGTTGTGGAGCTTGTGTACAAGCCTGTCCCTTTGATGCTTTAGATTTAGTGGATGGAATAGCTGTAGTTGATCCAGAAAAATGTACAGACTGTGGAGTGTGCGTAGGAGTTTGTCCAGCAAGAGCGTTACATCTTGAGGAAAGTAAATGTAGTCCTAATAGTAAAGAACAATCTTGTAATGTGAAAATAAAGGAAAAGCAAGTTGATAATAGTGAGATTTCTAAGTACAAGGGAGTATGGGTGTACATTGAACATAGTTATGGAGATATAGCAGATGTGTCATATGAACTACTTGGTATAGGAAGAAAGTTAGCAGATGACCTAGGAGTTAAATTAGCAGGAATTTTACTTGGAAGTGATGTAAAAGATAAAACTAAAGATATTTTTGAATATGGTGCAGACCAAGTCTATCTTGTAGATGATCCAGTGCTAAAGGATTATAGAACAGAGGCGTATTCGCATTGTGTGGAATCTTTAGTAGATAAATATAAGCCAGAAATAATGTTAATGGGAGCAACTACCCAAGGAAGAGATCTTGCTGGATATGTAGCAACAAAATTACAAACTGGTTTGACTGCTGACTGTACTGAATTAGCTATAGAACAAGAAAGTAGACTTTTATTACAAACCCGCCCTGCTTTTGGGGGAAATGTAATGGCAACTATTGTTTGTAAAGAAAGTAGACCACAAATGTCTACGGTAAGACCAAGAGTAATGCCTATGCCTGAAAAAAGACCTGGAAACAAGGGTGAAGTTATCGAAGAGAAAAACACACTGCAAGAAGATGATATTGCAACCAAGATATTAGAAATAGTATCTGAAGGTGGAGGTCTAGTATATCTAGATAGAGCAGATATTATTGTTTCAGGTGGAAAAGGAGTAGGATCTAAAGAAAACTTTAAAATACTACAAGATTTAGCAGATGTTTTAGGTGGAACTGTTGGAGCATCAAGAGCGGCAGTTGAAGCAGGATGGATGGAACAGAGTCGTCAAGTAGGACAAACCGGTACAACAGTAAGACCTAAAATATATTTTGCACTTGGCATTTCAGGTGCTATTCAACATTTAGTAGGCATGCAAACTTCAGATGTAATTGTTGCGATAAATAATGACCCTGATGCTACTATCTTCAATGTTGCTAATTATGGTATAGTTGGAGATTTAAAAAAGATTGTACCCGAGTTAACAAAAGAGCTCAAAAAACGGCTTCAAGGTTAGGGGGGATGATATAAATGGTACAAGAAAGATTTGATGCAATAGTTGTTGGAGCAGGACCAAGTGGACTTTCAGCTGCCATTACCATGGCAAGGGCTGGTTTAAAGGTTATTATTTTTGAAAGAGGAGAATATCCTGGATCTAAAAATGTTATGGGTGGGGTTATCTATAGGGAACCAACTTCGAGGGTGTTCCCAGAATTTTGGAAAGAGGCCCCAATAGAAAGACCTTTAGTAGAAACAAATTATTGGTTTATGACAGATAATGCTGCAACTAAAATAGGATATAGGACAGCAGATTTTATGGAAGATCCTTATAATTCTTTTACTGTCTTAAGAGCGAGGTTTGATAAATGGGCAGGAGAAGAAGCTAAAAAAGCAGGAGCATTACTTATTTGTGAAACAGTAGTAGAGGATATAATTAAAGAAGATGGAAAAGTAGTTGGAGTTAAAACTGGAAGAGAAAATGGAAATGTTTATGCAGATGTTGTAGTTATATCAGAAGGAGCCAATAGTCTTTTAACCCAAGCATCGCTAGGTATGCAAAAAAACCACTTGCCTGCTAATCATTTTGCGATATATGCAAAAGAAATAATTTCCTTACCTAAAGAAAAAATTGAAGATCGCTTTGGCTTAGAAAAGGGTATGGGTGCTACCATTGATATGTTTGGTGATACTACAAATGGAATGGTAGGAACGGCCTTTTTGTATACTAATAATGAAAGTGTATCATTAGGTGTGGGAGCATTAATCTCGCAGCTAAGTGAAAAGGGAGTAAATCCAAATGATTTATTAGAAAAACTAAAAAGACATCCAGCTGTTAAGCCTCTAATTGAGGGTGGGGAACCTAAGGAGTATTTAGCGCATATGATACCAGAGGGTGGATATAAGGCAATACCAAAACTTTATGGAAATGGAGTCGTAATTGTTGGTGATGCCGCTCAATTAGTAAACGGTCTACATCGCGAGGGTTCAAACTTAGCAATCACTTCAGGTAAAATAGCCGCAGAAGTAATTATAGACGCTTTTGGCAAAGGCGATTTCAGTGAGGAAAGTCTTGCAAATTATGACAAGCGTTTAAGAGAAACGTTTGTTATTAAGGATTTACAAAAATATCAAGACTCATCAAGTCATTTTGAAGAAAACCCAGATTTATTTGCTACTTATCCAAAGTTTATGAGTATGGCACTTAAAGAGTTCTTTACCGTAAATAGTGTATCTAAAAAAGATAAACAAAAGATTATTATGAAAAATGTTTTCGACGAAAGGTCTAAATGGAAATTAGGTAAAGACCTCTACCACATATGGAGGGTATTAAAATGATAAAATTAGAAGATAAGTTATTCTTAAATCGCTATTTAACTGATGATAATAATCATATAAATATTGTTAATCGTGATGAATGCCTAGTATGTGTGAACAAGCCATGTACCTATGTTTGTCCGGCAAGGGTATATGAGTGGGATGAAAAAGAAAAAAGAATAACAATAGCTTATGAAAACTGTGTAGAATGTGGTACTTGTCGTTATGTATGTCCTCCTCATGTAATTGATTGGCGTAATCCTCGTGGAGGTTATGGAATACAATATAAGTTTGGCTAATAGATAGGTTTGGTTGTTTATTAAATTGCCTGTACAAGGGTATATTTAGTATAACAACCAGACCATTTTTATATCTTTTAAAAAAAAGGTATAAAATGTATACAAAAAACAAAATTAGTAGTATCAAATTTGGAAAAACATGATAAATGAATCATAAGAAAAACTTATTCAATTGATAAGGGGATGGAGAATATGGAAGATGACGGAAAAGAAAAGCTACAAAAAACCAAAGCTAGTAGTGGATGGTCCGATTTATGGAAAAAGGAAGACTGGTGGGCAGTTTGGTTAGGTCTTGGAATCGTATTTGCAGGAATTCTATTCTGGTCAATGGGAGGATCCATTAAACCTATTGCGGTAAAAGTTCCAACATGGTCTGAATTTTCTGTAGTAAGTCAATTTTTAGCTGAGAATTTCACTAATATTATTTTACTATTCCTAGTTTTAGCGGGTGTATTTGCGATTGCAATCAAAGTCTTAGGACACAAGGTAAGCGATTTCTTAAAAGGATTTATTATAGTTTTTATCATGTCACTAGTAATTTTAATTTTAGGATCTAACACTTGGTTTAAAGCTTATAACTTAGAGGCACCTCTAGTAGCTTTAGCCTTAGGGTTAATAATTGGTAACGGTGTAAAAATACCTGATTGGATGAATGCATCTTTGCGTACAGAGTTTTATGTTAAAACAGGTATTGTTTTATTAGGAGCAACATTACCATTTACTTTAATTTTAGAATCAGGACCAGTAGCTTTTGGTCAGGCAACAATAATTGCTGTAACTACGTTTATGTCAATTTATTGGGCTGGTACTAGACTATTTGGTTTAGATAAAAGATTTGCAGCGACTTTAGGTGCTGGTGGATCTATCTGTGGAGTATCAGCTTCAATTGCTATAGGTGGTGCGGTAAAAGCAGAACAAAAACACGTTTCCGTTGCTATTTCATTAGTAGTTGTGTGGGCGATTGTAATGATTTTCACTTTGCCATTTTTGATTAAGCTTTTGGGCATAGCAGAAGGTCCAGCAGGTGCTTGGATTGGGACTTCAGAGTTTGCTGATGCTGCAGGTATGGCGGCAGCTGCTGCCATCGGTGAACAGGCAATTCGTTCATTCACATTAATGAAAGTTGTCGGCAGAGATATGTTTATAGGTATTTGGTGCTTTATCTTAGCTATTGTTTCAATTACAAAATGGGAAAAAAGAGAAGATGGAACTAAACCAGATGCTATGGAGATTTGGCATAGATTCCCTAAGTTTGTATTAGGATTCTTTATTACATCAGCTATAGTTACATTCTTATTAACATCAGTAACTGCAGATTCTGCATCAATTGTAAATAGTGATGTAATTGCGCCTATTAAAGTTTTACGTACTTGGGCATTTATTTTCTGTTTCTTCTGTATTGGATTAACTACTCGCTTTAAGGACTTAACGTCTGTTGGTTGGAAACCATTTGCAGCTTTTACTACAGGTGTAGCAATTAACGTTCCTTTAGGTTTCATCTTATCAGTATTATTATTAGGTTCTTATTGGTCTGGAGTATAATTAATATTCAAAAAACACCTTCAAGGTGTACCGACCCCCAAAAGTTAGACCAAAAATCTAACAATTGGAGGTCGGTATTTTTATGGCTGCATACAGTTATGAGTTTAAAAAGAAAGTTGTAGATGCATATTTACGTGGCGAAGGAGGTTATACTTTTTTAGCAGAAAAATATGGAGTAAAAAACAGAAGACAAGTTCTCAATTGGGTACATTACTACGAAGAACTTGGTGATGATGGATTAAAACGTTCAAGAAAGAACGAAGCTTATTCTTTTGAATTTAAGCTTGGTGTGGTAGAGTCTTATTTAACAAGTGAGGTATCTTATCAGGAACTGGCTCTTTCGATAGGGATTAATAATAATGCTCTTATCGCTAGGTGGGTAAATGATTATAGAGCGGCTGGTCCTGATGCCTTAAGAGATAAGAAACGTGGGAGAAGGGCTAAAATGAATTCATCAGGTAAGGCTGTTAATATACAACGCCAAGATGATTCAGCTCCTGTTGATACAAGCACTGAGCATGTTAAACAGACTTGAAGCTGAACTCTTAAAACT
>NZ_FWWT01000019.1 GCF_900176035.1 Desulfonispora thiosulfatigenes DSM 11270
TTGTCTCGCCAGAGGCATAGCTGGGGTAGCTACGTTTGGAAGTGATAAGCGCTGAAAGCATCTAAGCGCGAAGCCTACCTCAAGATGAGATTTCCCACAGCGTAAGCTGGTAAGACTCCAGAGAGAATATCTGGTAGATAGGCTAGAAGTGTAAGTGCCGTGAGGTATTTAGCGGACTAGTACTAATAGGTCGAGGGCTTGACCTAAATAAAGACGAAAATCTTCACTGTGTAGTTTTGAGAGAGCAAAGTATCATTTAAAGTTTAAGTAGGAAAAATACTTAAACAGATAAAGGATATATTGTTTGCTCAACAATTACATATTTTCTCGGTGATAATAGCGGAGGGGTCACACCCGTTACCATTTCGAACACGGTAGTTAAGTCCTCCAGCGCTGATGGTACTTGGACCAGAGGTCCTGGGAGAGTAGGTCGTCGCCGGGATTTTTCCTATTGTTCCTCGATAGCTCAATGGTAGAGCACCTGGCTGTTAACCAGGGGGTTGCTGGTTCGAGCCCAGCTCGAGGAGCCATTTAAAATATTATAGGGGTGTGGCTCAATTGGTAGAGTAGTGGACTCCAAATCCATTGGTTGCGGGTTCAAGTCCTGCCGCCCCTGCCATCAAAAAAAGGTAAACCTGAATATTTAGGTTTACCTTTTTTATATTAATAATTTATTTGACATCTTATATACTCGTTGATATAATATCCCCTGTTAAAGGGGATACTTAAAGATATTGACCCTTAGGAGGATTTATCGTGAAAAATGATATTAAAGAAATTTTATTAACTGAAGAACAAATTAAAACTAAAGTAGCTGAATTAGGAGCACAAATTAGTAAAGATTATAAAGGAAAAGATTTAATTGTGATTTGTATTTTAAAAGGTGCAACTCCTTTTATGGCAGATTTAATTAGAGAAATAAAAATTCCTATGGCAATTGATTTTATGGCTGTATCTAGCTATGGTGTATCAACTCAGTCATCAGGTGTAGTTAGAATTCTTAAAGACTTAGATACTGGTATTGAAAATAAGGATGTATTAATAATTGAAGACATAGTAGACTCAGGATTAACTTTAAAATACTTATTAGAAAATTTAAGTTCAAGGAAAGCAAATAGTGTAAAAGTATGTACATTCCTAGAAAAAACAGAACGCAGAGAAATTAATGTAATTCCTGACTATAAAGGGTATGATATACCAAATGAGTTTGTCGTTGGTTATGGCTTAGACTTTGCTGAAAAGTATCGTAATTTACCGTACATTGGTGTATTAAAGCCAGAAATTTATTCTTAAATATGAAGTGTTTTAGCTACCTTTAATGGTAGCTAAATTGTTTTGTATTACCTAAGTAGTTTAAATTAAATAATAAGGAGGAAGTAATATGGATATAAAGAGACATGATGTAGTTTTAGTAATTGACTTTGGTGGTCAGTATAATCAATTAATAACTAGACGTGTACGTGAACTTAGTATATATTCTGAGTTAGTTTCTTATAAAACATCTATTGAAAAAATTAAAGAAATTAATCCAAAAGGTATCATCTTATCGGGGGGACCTGCGAGCATTTATGGTGAGAATGCACCAAAATGTGACCCTGAAATATTAAATTTAGGTATACCAGTTTTAGGTATATGTTATGGTATGCAATTTATTAATGATAATTTTGGTGGAAAAGTAGAAAGAGCGGAAAAAAGAGAATATGGTAAAGCTACTGCCAAAGTAAATACAAAAGACTTATTTTTTAAAGGCTTAGATGAGAGTCAGCAAGTATTAATGAGTCATGGTGACTATATTACAAGTATACCAGAAGGTTTTGAAAGTATTTCAAATACTCCGCATGCTCCTTATGCTGCATTTGCAAATCAAGATAAAAAGATTTATGGTGTACAATTTCATCCTGAAGTAAAACTCACTGTAAATGGACAATCTATGCTTAAAAACTTCTTATTAAACATTTGTAAGTGTAATACAGATTGGACTATGGGTTCATTTATTGAAGAACAAATTGCTTTAATTAAAAAGCAAGTGGGAGATAAAAAGGTTATCTGTGGCTTAAGTGGTGGAGTTGATTCTTCAGTAGCTGCTGTTTTAGTACATAAAGCAATTGGTGATCAATTAACTTGTATTTATGTTGACCATGGGTTTATGAGGAAAAATGAATCAGAAGAAGTTAAGGAAACCTTTATAGGAAAATTCGGTATGAATCTTGACTTTGTAGATGCTGAAGAAAGGTTTTTATCAAAACTAGCTGGAATTACTGAACCAGAAGAAAAAAGAAAAATTATTGGAGAACAATTTATTAGAGTATTTGAAGAAGAAGCAAGTAAATTTGGTGATAGTGAGTTCTTAGTACAAGGTACTTTATATCCGGATATTGTTGAAAGTGGAACAGATACAGCTGCAGTAATAAAAAGTCATCATAATGTAGGTGGCTTACCTGAGGATATGAAATTTGAACTTATCGAACCTTTAAAAAACCTATATAAAGATGAAGTAAGAGAAGTTGGTAAAGAATTAGGCTTACCTGAAGCTATCGTTCAACGTCAACCATTTCCAGGACCTGGACTGGCTATTAGAATTATTGGCGATTTAACAAAAGAAAAACTAGATATCTTAAGAGACGCTGATGCAATAATTCGTCACGAAATCTCAAGTGCTGATTTAGAAGAAACAGTGTGGCAATACTTTGGTGTATTACCAACTATTAAATCAGTAGGAGTTATGGGCGATGAAAGAACTTATGCTTACCCAATTGTTTTAAGAGCAGTTACTAGTGAAGATGCTATGACAGCTGATTGGGCAAGATTACCTTATGAATTGTTAGAGAAAATCTCTAATCGTATAGTTAATGAAGTAAATCATGTAAACCGTGTAGTTTATGATATCACTCCTAAACCGCCAGGAACTATCGAGTGGGAATAATAAATAATAGTCTTGAAACCTTTAGAAATAGAGGGTTCAAGGCTTTTTTTATGTAAAAGAAAAATCCTCTAAATAAGATAAACTATAAGTACAATTAGATGAAAATAAAAATCTACATGTAGAAGAAACAAGTGAAGGAAGTTGGTAATGATGACCTAGTCAATGCCTTTGAAGAAAATCGAGTAAATACGGAAGAAGTAGCAAAGGATATAAAGAAAACTATATACAATTTGAATGAGCATTGATTTTTATTTACAATATAAATAATATTGTAGGCATATTCTATTTTTAGAATTCATGTTAATTTTAATATTTAACAAAGCAATATAAATGGGGGTGAAAATATGAAATATAAAAACCCTAAATATAGGAAAAGACGAAATACTTTTCCGCTTGAAGTTTCTTGTGGGAATTGTAAAAAGCCGATGGTTATATATGAAAAAGGGGGAAAAGGAAATTTGGTAAAGATGCAAGTTCCTAGAATAATAGAATCAGATGTAAATCTTGAAGGCTATGAAGGTCATTTATTATGTTCTAATTGCAAAGAAGAACTTGCAAGAAAAGGTACTTATAATGAAAACATAACTTATTGGATTATTAGAGGAAAAGTAAATACTAAAAGATTAACTAATTATTTTTGATAAAATATAAGGTGGATTTATTTTTTAAATTTAAATATAAAAATCACGATCACAATTTTTATAGATTGCTAACTATTATGATGCCAGATTGGAAAGAAAAGAAAAAATCTTAGATGAAGTGATTGTTTGTCAATTTTAAAATAAAAGCTGAAAAAAGTTTAACAACTATGGTAAAGTTAATATAAAAACAATTATATCGAAAATATCTAAAAGGAAGGAGTTTTATAAATTGCTTACAGTTACTAAAGAATTTACTTTTGATTCTGCGCATTTTTTTGACTCAGTATCATGGAAAGTGTGAAAATTTACATGGTCATACTTATAAACTTCAGGTTACAGTAAAGGGAACTTTAAATGAAGAAGATTTAGTTCTAGACTTTATTGTGTTAAAGAATATTGTTAAGGAAAAGGTTTTAAACAAATTAGATCATACTAATTTAAATGATCGCTTTACCCAGCCTAGTACAGAAAATATCCTTATTTGGATATGGAATGAAATTAAAGATGAGTTAAAGGGACCTAATTATGAGCTTTATGAACTAAAATTATGGGAAACACCAACTAGTTTTGCTACTTATAGAGAAGATTAAAGGAGATTTTTAAATGTTAATTCGTCCATTATCAAAAAGACGTAATTTAATTAATGAGATAGATTTGATCGGTGCAGATAAAGGCTCGATTCCTTTCTTTAAAGAAAAAGCAGAGATACTTTATTTCAAAATTTATGGAATTAGATCAGCTGAAGCTAATATTTTAAAGCAAGAGCTACTTTCAAGGGGTGGAGATTTAGTTATTAGTCATCAATGTGTTGTCTGTAAAACTGAAAAGACAGATGCTTTAATTTTAGCAACGCGTAAAACGCTAAAACAATTGATTAATAAACTTACATTTTTACCTTATTGGAATTTGCCAAAGATAAAGAAGCAATTAGAGGATTATTTGAAAGAAACTAATAAGGATAATTTAAATTTACCTAAAGACCGAGTTTTAAATATTTGGGATAAGCCTTTATTGATGGGCATAATTAATTTAACCCCGGATTCATTTTATGCAAAGAGTAGAATTAAAAAGGATGACTTGCTCTTAAAGGTAAAAGAATACATTGATAATGGTGCAGATATTTTAGACATAGGGGGGGAGTCAACTCGTCCAGGGTCAGACTCTGTATCTAAAGAAGAAGAATTAGAACGGGTGATCCCTACAATCCAAGTTATTCGGGAAAATTTTGATATTCCTATCTCTCTTGATACCTATAAAGCTGAAGTAGCTAGAGAGGGAATAAAAGTAGGCGCAGATATAATAAATGATATTAGTGGTTTTGAGTTTGATGAAAACATGGTGGATGTGATTAAAGAAACAGGTGCACCAATTGTTATTATGCATATGAAAGGTAATCCTAAAAATATGCAAGAAAATCCTTATTATGATGATGTTATAAAAGAAGTATGTTCTTATTTTGTAGGAAAAATTGAATATGCTCTGAATAATGGGGTTAAGAGAGAACAAATAATTTTAGATCCAGGTATTGGTTTTGGAAAACGATTAGAAGATAATCTTACTATTTTAAAATATATGGATGAGTTTAAGATGTTTAATCTACCTATATTAATAGGAGCATCACGTAAATCTGTAATTAAGGATGTTTTAAATTTGCCAGTTGATGAACGACTTTCAGGTACACTTGCTATCACCGCGCGAGCAGCAGAACTAAATACTAATATTATCCGTGTTCATGATATCAGAGAAAATAGACAAGTTATCGATATGATTGAAGCCATAAAAGAGGTTGATTAAAATGAATAAAGAAAGAATTTTTATTGCACTAGGAAGTAATATGGGCGATAAAGATAAAAATATAGAACAAGCTCTAGAGTTAATGAATGAAAGAGAAATAAAGGTAATAAAAATATCTTCTTTAATTGAAACTGAACCTTATGGATATATGGATCAAGAAAGGTTTGTAAATGCAGTAGCAGAGGTAGAGTATACGGGAGAACCAGAAGAATTATTAAAGAATCTATTAGAAATTGAAGTGGATATGAAAAGAATTAGGATTATACATTGGGGACCACGAAATATTGATTTAGATATTGTTCTATGGGGACAACAAATAATTAAACAAGATAATTTAAATATTCCACATACTGATATGCATAATCGTGAATTTGTTCTGGATCCATTAGCAGAAATTGCCCCGGAGATTATTCATCCAGTTTATAACTTAAGTATTTCTGAACTGTTAGATAACCTAAAACAACAATAATATATGCTAAAAGGTATTTGAATTTTCGTCAAAACCTTTTAGCATATTTTTTTTTATTTGGGTCAAAATATAAATATGCTTAAGAGGTATGTTTTATACGGATTAATAGGTTGGATTATTGAGGTTATATGGACAGGTTTAGGTTCTTTGTTAGAAGGGAGATGGACTCTAGATAGTCAGACGTATCTATGGATGTTTTTTATTTATGGATTTGCTATATTTTTAGAACCTATACATGATCTAATAAGGCAGTACAATTGGTTTTTTAGAGGTTTGATTTACATGAGTGTAATCTTTCTAATCGAATACACTACGGGTTACATATTAGATTTAGCTATTGGCGCTTGTCCTTGGGAATATGCAGGGAAGATTTATG
Source organism: Desulfonispora thiosulfatigenes DSM 11270 (assembly GCF_900176035.1). NCBI lineage: Bacteria > Bacillati > Bacillota > Clostridia > Eubacteriales > Peptococcaceae > Desulfonispora > Desulfonispora thiosulfatigenes. Next base: position 6,204 of record NZ_FWWT01000019.1, read on the forward strand.
CTGTTAATGGTTATATCAGATTAGATTATGGTCCAGCATGGTTTGGTGCAGGCTTATTATTTGAACATATCCATGATAAATCGGGAAAATTAATAGCCATCATTTAAAACAACCATTTGTTTCCACATTAATGGTTGTTTTTTATGCTAAAAATACAATTTATGAGCAATATTGACTTGATTTTTCACTCCTTTTAGTTTAAGATAAAAACAATTAGTGAACATTTGTTTTGTAAAACCAAATATCGTTCGTATATTATGCTGCCTATATAAGTTTGATAATATGGATCAAGCGTCTCTACTTAGTAACCGTAAATTACTAAACTATGGGTAGTTTATATTATTGCTCCAGGCTTTTAATATAAACTCCCAAACCACTGGGAGTTTTTTGTTTTGTTAAGGATAAATCATAAATAGAAAGGAATAAAAATTATGAAAATATTACAAGAAACAATCAGAGAAAAGGGTAAAGCTATTGGGAAAGAAATCTTAAAAGTAGATAATTTTCTTAATCATCAAATAGATGTTAAATTGTTAAATGAAATTGGAAAAGAATTCAAGAGACGTTTTGGCTCGAAAGAAATTACGAAGATTTTAACTATTGAAGCTTCTGGAATTGCAATAGCCTGTCTTACAGCTCAATATTTTGATAATGTACCAGTTGTTTTTGCCAAAAAGTTAGAAGCTAGTAACCTAGATCAAGATGTCTATGAAAGTGAAGTGCATTCATTTACGAAGAATAAAACATACAAAATTAGAGTTTCTAAGAACTATATTAATAAGGATGATAAAGTATTAATTATAGATGACTTTTTAGCTCATGGAAAAGCTGCTAGTGGCTTAATTGAAATCGTGGAACAAGCAGGAGCTAAAGCTGTTGGTGTGGGTATTGTAATAGAGAAGTATTTCCAAAATGGTCGTAAGTTTATCTTAGATAAAAATGTCCAATTAGAATCCCTTGCAATCATAGAATCCTTAGATAATGGGAAAGTTAACTTTAAGTAATTAAATTTAGGGTCATAAATTAAATCATCAAGAAAGCATAAATTAAGACATAAAAGTAAGCAATGCAATAAGCATTAAATCAAGAACTAAAATAAGAAATAATTTAAGCCGTAAATTACGACATGAAAATAAGACTTAAATTAAACAATAAATAGGGAAGGTTTGTTATTAAATAAACCTTTCTTAAATAAAAAATAAAAGGAGGAATTTTTAATGATGAAAAAAATTAGCTTATTATTAGTATTAGTAATGTTATTATCTATTTTTATGGTTGGCTGTGATAATAAGCAAGAAGAAGACAAAAATCAAGAAAAAGCAGGTTTAAGTAAAGAAGATATCAAGGTAGGTTTTATATATGTAGGTCCAATCGGTGATGGTGGATATACATATGCTCATGATCAAGGAAGATTATACTTAGAAGAAAAATTAGGTGTAGAAACAATTTATGCTGAATCTGTTGAAGAAGGACCTGGATGTGAAAAAGTATTAAATGACATGATTGATCAAGGATGTAATGTTATTTTTGCTACAAGTTATGGATTTATGGATTATGTAGAAAAGGTTTCTAAGTCTAACCCAGAGGTAAAATTCCTACATTGTTCAGGATATAAGATGACAGAAAACATGGGTAATTATTTTGGAAGAATGTATGAAGCTCGTTATTTATCAGGTATTGTAGCTGGACTTAAAACAGAAAGTAATGAGATTGGATTTGTGGGTGCTTTTGATATTCCAGAGGTAGTACGTGCTATAAACGCATTTACTTTAGGGGTTCAGTCAGTTAATCCAGATGCTGTTGTTAAGGTGAAATGGACAAACACTTGGTATGACCCAACTAAAGAAAAAGAAGCGGCAATTGCATTATTGGATGAAGGAGCAGATGTTATAGCTCAGCATCAAGATACAGCTGGACCACAACAAGCAGCTGAAGAAAGAAATGCGTTTTCTATTGGATATAATACTGATATGAAAGAAAAAGCTCCAAAAGCATATATGACTTCAGCAGTATGGAACTGGGGCCCTTATTATGTAGATCAAGTACAAAAAGTAATGGACGGAACTTGGAGTGCAGAAAGTTATTGGGGATCTATGAATGACGATATTATTGGCTTAGCTCCATTAACAGAAAATGCACCTGAAGGAGCAAAGGAAGCTATTGAAAAAGCAAAAGCTGATATTTTAAGTGGTAAGACAAAGATATTCGCTGGACCTCTAGTTGATCAAGAAGGTGAAGTTAAGGTAAAAGAAGGCGCAGAAATGACAGATCAAGAACTGTTAGAATTTAACTGGTTTATTAAAGGAATAGAAGGAAAAATTGAAACAAAATAATAGCTAAAAAGAAAACAGGTGATTAGATGAATAGTAAAGCGTTTATATCAATGCAAGGTATAACTAAAACATTCGGTTCAGTCATAGCGAACAAAAATGTAAACTTAACTGTAAATAATGGTGAAATACATGCTTTACTAGGTGAAAATGGTGCTGGTAAAAGTACCTTAATGAACATGCTGTCAGGGGTTTATATCCCTGATGGCGGTTCTATTTTTATTCATGGTACGAAAGTTAGTTTTACTTCACCTAAAGATTCCATAAATGCTGGGATAGGTATGATTCACCAACATTTTAAGTTAGTAGATGTTTTAACTGCTAAAGAAAATATAATGTTAGGTCAAAAAACAGGATTTTTTCAAAACAAGAAAAAGTTATCAGAAAGGATAATGGAATTATCGAATAAATATGGGTTAAATATTGATCCTGATAAAAAGGTATACAATATGTCAGTTGGAGAAAAACAAACCTTAGAAATTTTAAAGGTTTTATATAGGGGTGCAAACATTTTAATTCTAGATGAGCCCACTGCTGTTCTTACACCGCAAGAAACCAAAAATCTTTTCAAAATAATGAAAAAAATGAGAGAGTCAGGTTGTGCGGTTATTTTTATAAGTCATAAAATGAATGAAGTAATGGAAGTAGCTGATAGAGTCACAGTCCTTCGAAAAGGTGAAACTATTACAACAGTAAATAAGGAAGATACTAATCCTCAAAAACTAACTGAATTAATGGTTGGAAGACCTGTTGTTTTATCAATTGAACGAGTTATAAATGAAAATAAAAGCAAAATCCTTGAGGTAGAAAACTTAACCTGTATAGATTCGGAAAATGTAAAAAAACTAAGAGGAATTTCTTTTGATTTATATAGTGGTGAAATTTTAGGCGTTGCAGGAATTGCTGGAAGCGGTCAAAAAGAGATATGTGAGGCTATAGCAGGACTTTATCCTATTAAAGAAGGGAAAATCTTATTTAAAGGTGATGACTTAGTTGGTAAGACTCCTAGAGAGATAATTACTAAAGGTGTAAGTATGAGCTTTATTCCAGAAGATCGGTTAGGTATGGGCTTAATTCCTTCAATGGATATTGTCAGTAATTTAATTTTAAAACAATATCAAAAACAAAAAGGATTTTTAATAAATCGCAAACCTTCTGAACAAAAGGCTCATGAAATTGTTAAAAAGCTAGAAATAAAAACGCCAGGTATTAATCATCCTATTAAAGAATTATCAGGAGGAAACATTCAAAAGGTACTACTTGGCAGAGAATTAGATATAAATCCAGATTTATTAATTACAGCTTATCCTGTTAGAGGATTAGATATAAATACCTGTTATAAAATTTATGATCTTTTAAATACTGAAAAGAAAAAGGGCGTAGGAATTTTATATATAGCTGAAGATTTAGATGCTTTAATTGAATTATCTGACCGCATTATGGTGCTTTCTGGTGGAGAGATATCTGGAATTGTTGATGCTGATAAGACAACTAAGGAAGAAATAGGATTACTTATGTTAGGAGAAAAATTTACTAAGCGTGAGGGTGTTAATGTTGATTAGAATTGCAAAAAGAAGTGATATGAATAAAAGAAAATATGTAACAATTCAAATAACAGCAGTTTTATTAGCATTATTAACAGCAGCGATTTTTATTGTTTTGTTAGGTCATAATCCACTAGAAGTATATTCATCTATGCTAAAAGGTGCGTTTGGGTCATCTTATAGATTTAAGGAAACTGTAATAAAAGCTATCCCTCTTGTAATTACTTCATTAGGAATAGGTATTGCTTTTAAAATGAAATTTTGGAATATTGGTGCAGAAGGTCAAATTATTATGGGTGCATTTTTAGCTAGTTGGGTAGGACTTAGTTTTCCAGATTTACCAAAGTTAGTTTTATTATTATTGATGTTTATTGGTGGATTTATTGGTGGCGGAATGTGGGCTTTAATACCTGCCTTTTTAAAGGCAAAATGGGAAACAAATGAAACCATTGTTACTCTAATGATGAATTATATAGCTTTAAAATGGATAACTTATTTACAATTTGGGCCTTGGAAAGATCCTAAAGCAATGGGATTTCCTAAAATACCGTATTTCTCTGATAATGGGATATTACCTGATTTTTTTGGAGTTCATTTGGGCTGGGTAATCACATTAGTCCTAGTAGTTTTGGTATATATTTTCATGAATCATAGTAAAAAGGGTTATGAGATAGCTGTTTTAGGAGAAAGTGAAAATACAGCTAGATATGCTGGGATTTCAGTTCCAAAGACAATTATTTTAGCTTTAATTTTAAGTGGTGGATTAAGTGGTATAACTGGATTTATTCAAGTATCTGGAGTAAGCAATAATTTGTCGATTCAAATTGCAGGTGGTGTTGGTTACACAGCAATAATAACTACTTGGCTTGCTGGACTTAGTGCTCCCGTGATATTAGTTGTTTCTTTTTTATTTGCAGTCCTTATTCAAGGAGGAGCTTTTATTCAAACTGCATTTGGAATACCAGAAGCTGCCGCTAGTATGCTACAAGGTATTATTTTATTTTTTGTTTTAGGTAGTGAGTTTTTTGTAAGATATAAGGTTATATATGATCATAAACAAGCGGAAAATAAGGGGGTATAATCATGGAACTAATAATTTCCTTTTTAGCAAGATCAATAGTTGCAGGTACCCCATTGTTATTTGCAACACTTGGTGAAATATTTACGGAAAGAGCGGGACACTTAAACCTTGGAGTAGAAGGTATGATGCTAATGGGAGCAGTAGTTGGCTTTCAAGTAGGACTTGTAACCCAAAGTCCACTTCTTGCTATTTTAGCGGCCATGATAGCTGGAGCGTTTGGAGCATTGATATATGCCTTCTTAACAGTAACTTTACGTGCAAATCAAGTCGTTTCAGGTCTAGCTTTAACTATTTTTGGGACAGGCTTTTCAGGATTTTTAGGAAGTAACTTAATTGGTGAAATAGCACCAGATAGTATTAAAGTATTTTTTAGCCCTCTTGCCCTTCCTATTCTTTCTAAGATACCAGTCATTGGTCCTATATTCTTTAATCACGATCCTTTTGTCTACTTGGGATATTTAAGTACAGTTTTATTAGGGATTTATCTTTATAAAACAAGAGTAGGTTTAAATTTACGTGCTGTGGGAGAAAATCCAGCTGCTGCAGATTCAGCTAGTATAAATGTAAGTAAGTATAAATATTTTCATATTTTACTAGGTGGAGCCTTTGCAGGATTAGGTGGAGCTTATTTATCTTTAGTATATGTACCTGCGTGGCAAGAATATATTACAGCAGGGAGAGGCTGGATAGCTGTAGCTTTAGTTATTTTTGCCGTTTGGAATCCGTATAAAGCAATAGCAGGAGCTTATCTCTTTGGTGGTTTAGACATAATTGGTTTTCGTATTCAAGGATCAGGAATTATCATATCCCAATATTTTATCGACATGCTTCCATATTTAGTAACAATTATTGTGTTAGTTTTCGTTTCTATGCGCAAACTAAAAGAAAATGCGCCACCTAAAGGTCTTGGTAATCCTTACTTTAGAGAAGAAAGATAAGTAAAACATGAATTATAAAAGGTTTTATTTGAAAATCGTTCGTTAAAATATTGACTTAAACTAGTTTTTTATGCTAATATTCATATATCAAGCAGGGAACATCATAGGTAGTTCCCGAACATTAGATAAGGCATAATTTGGAGGTCAGAGTAAATGTTTGAGAATTTATTTAAATTAAGAGAAAATGGAACAAATGTTAGAACAGAAATAGTTGCAGGTTTAACTACATTTATGACAATGGCATATATTATCGCAGTTAATCCTCAAATTTTAGGTGAAGCTGGGATGCCAACTGGTTCTGTTTTTGTGGCTACTTGTTTATCAGCAGCAATAGGATGTTTTTTAATGGGGCTTTTAGCAAACTACCCCTTTGCATTAGCTCCTGGTATGGGGTTAAATGCTTTCTTTACTTACTATGTAGTTATGCAAATGGGACTGTCATGGCAAGGAGCCTTAGCGGCAGTATTTATATCTGGAATCATTTTCATTATATTAACGGTTACAAAAGCAAGAGAAGCAATTGTTAATTCTATTCCTTTAACTTTAAAGTATGCAGTTAGTGTTGGTATAGGACTATTTATTGCTTTAATTGGTTTTAAAAATGCTGGTATTATTATTCATAATCCTTCAACAGGGTCATTAGGATTAATAACTGGTGAATATTTTACTGATGAAGCATTAAGACAGCTATTACCATTTGGAACTAGTCCTGAAAGCATTTTGTTAGCTGTTATTGGATTAGTAGTTACAAGTATTTTAGTGGTTAAAAAGGTACGTGGATCTTTACTTTGGGGGATTTTATTAACTACAGTAATCGGAATTCCGTTAGGAGTTGTGAATCTAGGGGCAGGATTTTCGCCAATTAGTATGCCACCAAGTCTTAGTGGGACCTTTTTAGCTTTAGATTTTAAAGAAGTATTTAGCTATGGATTAATTCCAGTTATTTTTGCTTTTACTTTTGTGGACTTATTTGACACGATTGGCACCTTGATCGGTGTTTCAAGTAAAGCAGGGTTTTTAGATGAAAAAGGAGAACTACCTAAGGCAAACAAGGCTTTATTTGCTGACTCTATTGCAACCTTATTTGGAGCAGTACTTGGTACAAGTACTACTACTACCTTTGTTGAAAGTGCTTCAGGGGTAGCTGAAGGTGGACGTACTGGTTTAACCGCTATTACCACAGGAGTATTATTCTTATTAACTCTTTTCTTTGCTCCATTAGTTGGAATTATTCCTGCTGCTGCAACTGCTCCAATTTTAATAATTGTTGGTATTTTTATGATGGAACCTGTTACTAAAATTGATTTTAGTGATTATGTCGAAGCTATTCCAGCTTTCTTTACTATCTTCATGATGCCACTTGCATATAGCATTGCTGAAGGTATTGTTTTTGGTGTTTTAGCTTTTGTCATTTTAAGAGTATCTGTAGGAAAAATTAAAGAAGTTAGTTTAACGATGTGGATTTTATTCCTTTTATTTATAATAAGATTCTTTGTATAAAATTAGATTAAGGAGTGATATAAAATGGCAAAAAATTTAGTCGGAATTGTAATGGGTAGTGACTCAGATTTAAAGATTATGAAGCCATGTATTGAAATTTTAAAAGAATTTAACATACCTTATGAGGTAATTGTGGCTTCAGCTCATCGCACACCACATAGAGCATTATCTTATGCTGAAACTGCTGATGAAAGAGGATTAGAAATTATAATTGCTGGTGCTGGAGCAGCTGCACATTTAGCGGGTGTACTAGCTAGTGTAACTACTTTACCTGTCGTAGCTGTGCCAATTAACTCAACTCCTTTACAAGGATTAGATGCACTTTATGCAATGGTGCAAATGCCTTCAGGTGTTCCTGTGGCTACAATGGCTATTAATGGTGCAAAAAATGCAGCATTATTTGCTATGCAAATCTTAGCTGGTAAATATCCTGAGTATAAAAAGTTACTAAAGTCATATAAAACTCAAATGAGTGTTGAAGTAGAATTAAAAGATAAAAAGGTAGCAGAAGAACTAAGTAAATAAAAACATAGCCCATGTTGTGAATTTTTCTAAGTTCATGCTGGGCTTCTTTTATACTTAGTATAAAATTTTGAATTAATTTTGAAAATAATGAGGAGGTAGAAATTTATGTTTAAAGCGTTAATTCATATTACTTTAAAAGAGAGTATCTTAGATCCACAAGGGAGTGCAGTAAAAAAGGGTTTAGAATCTTTAGGTTTTTCTGATGTAACAGATGTTAGGGTAGGAAAATATTTAGAAATATCCCTGGAAGCTAGTGGAAAATCTGAAGCAGAAAATAAGGTATTAGAAATGTGTAAAAAACTTTTAGCCAATCCTGTAATTGAAAACTATGAATACGAATTGGTGGAGGGTTAAAATGAATTTTGCTGTAGTAGTTTTTCCCGGTTCTAATTGTGATGCTGACTGTTTTCATGTTATTAAAAATGTGTTACATGAAGAGGTAGAATATGTGTGGCATAATGAAAAAAAATTACCTAAACAATATGATTGTATAATCCTACCAGGTGGGTTTTCTTATGGTGATTATTTAAGAACAGGAGCAATTGCTCGTCTATCTCCAATTATGGAAGAAGTTAAAAAATTTGCAAATAACGGTGGTTTAGTATTAGGAATATGTAATGGCTTTCAAATTTTAACGGAAGCAGGTTTATTGCCAGGCGCTTTAGTAAGAAATAAAAACTTAAAATTCATATGTAAAGATTCGTATTTAAAAATAGAAAATAATAAAACAATATTTACAAACATGTACAATTTGGATCAGGTTATAAAAGTACCAGTAGCCCATGGAGAAGGAAATTTTGTATGTAGTGAAGATACTTTAGCTGAATTAAAGAAAAATGGTCAAATTGTCTTTAAATATAGTTCGCCAAATGGTGAAGTAACTGAAGAGGAAAATTTCAATGGTTCGCTAGAAAGTATTGCCGGCATAATCAATAAAGAAGGTAATATTCTGGGTATGATGCCACACCCAGAAAGATGCTCAGAAAATATTTTAGGAAATGATGCGGGTAAGTTATTATTTGCTTCAATTGTAAAAGCTTTTAAGGGAGGTACTTTAAGTGGAAACTAAAATATGGCAACAAGTAGGGCTTACTGATTATGAATATGGATTAATTACAGATTTACTAGGAAGAGAGCCTAATAATGTTGAATTAGAAGTTTTTGGAGTTATGTGGTCAGAACATTGTAGTTATAAAAACTCTCGACCAGTACTTAAAAACTTTCCAACTAAAGGGCCTCAAGTCCTACAAGGACCTGGAGAAAATGCTGGCGTAGTAGATATAGGCGATAGCTTAGGAATAGCCTTTAAAATAGAAAGTCATAATCATCCTTCAGCAGTTGAACCATATCAAGGGTCAGCCACGGCAGTAGGTGGAATAATTAGAGATATCTTTACCATGGGAGCTAGACCAATCGCCCTTTTAGATTCTTTAAGATTTGGATCTTTAAGTAGTGCTAAATCCCGTTATTTATTTAATGGAGTGGTAGAAGGAATAGGTGGATATGGTAATTGCATCGGTATTCCAACCGTAGGAGGAGAAACATATTTTCATCCATCTTATGAGGATAATCCGATAGTTAATGCAATGTGCGTAGGTTTAGTAGAACATAAAGATTTAGCTAAAGGTATAGCAACAGGAGTAGGAAACCCTGTAATGGTAGTTGGTGCAAAAACAGGCAGAGACGGTATTCGTGGAGCAAGTTTTGCTTCTGAAGAGTTAGGTGAAGACACAGAAGAAAAACGTCCAGCTGTACAAGTTGGAGATCCATTTATGGAAAAATTACTTCTAGAAGCTTGTTTAGAATTAATTAAAACAGGTAACGTTGTAGGCATGCAAGATATGGGTGCAGCAGGACTTACTTCATCTTCTTGTGAAATGGCTTCTAAAGGAGATAGTGGAATTGAAATAGATGTAGCCTTAGTACCAAGACGAGAAGAAGGCATGACACCTGATGAAGTCTTAATTTCAGAGTCTCAAGAAAGAATGTTAGTTGTTCCTAAAAAAGGAAAAGAAGATGATGTAAAAAGGATTTTTGATAAATGGGGCTTAGATGCTGTTGTAGTAGGACGTGTTACAGATGATGGCATTTGGAGAATAAAAGAAAATGATAAGGTAGTAGCTGAAATTCCTGCTAAAGCTTTAACTGAGATGTGTCCAATGTATAATCGTGAAGGTAAAGAACCTGATTATATTAAGGATGTGCAAAATTGCAATTTACAGGACTTAAATGAACCAGAAAACTATAATAAGATATTTATCGATCTTTTAGGCAGAGAAACAATTGCAAGTAAAGAATGGGTATATGAACAATATGATCATATGGTAGGAGTAAATACAATTGTAAGACCAGGCTCTGATGCAGCTGTTGTAAGAATAAAAGGGACCAAAAAGGCCGTTGCTTTAAGTACGGATTGCAATTCTCGTTATGTGTATTTAAACCCATATTTAGGTGGAAAAATTGCTGTTAGTGAGGCAGCTAGAAATGTAGTATGTTCTGGGGCTAAACCACTTGGCGCAACAAATTGTTTGAATTTTGGTAACCCAGAAAAACCTGAAGTATTTTGGCAATTCAAGGAATCAGTTAATGGTATGAGTGAAGCTTGTGCTAAATTAGATACACCTATTACAGGTGGAAATGTAAGTTTATACAATGAAACTAAAGGTGAATCAGTATTTCCAACGCCAGTAATTGGCATGGTAGGTTTACTGAAAAATGTGGACAAGGCCTGCACCTTAGGTTTTAAAAAAGAAGGAGATGTAATTCTTCTTTTAGGGGAAAACAAAGATGAACTTGGTGGATCAGAGTTTTTAGCAATGTTCCATGGATTAGAGGCAGGTATGCCACCTAGTTTAGATTTAGATAGAGAAAAAGATTTGCAAAACTGTACTTTACAGTTAATTGAAAGTGGTTTAGTAAATTCAGCTCATGATACAAGTGAAGGTGGACTTAGTATTGCGTTAGCAGAGTGTGCTATGGCAACTAATTTAGGAGCAGAAATTAATATAGATAGCAATATAAGACCAAGTGCATTATTGTTTGGTGAAACTCAATCTAGAATTATTATTAGTGTTAACCCAAAAAATGTAGAGTTAATTAAAGATATTGCCAATGGATTTAACTTACCTGTGAGTACCCTTGGAGTAGTAAAGGGTGATTCTTTAAAGATTAAAGGAAATAATTTCGAATTAGATGCTAAGTTAAACGATATGATAGAAAAATATAAGGGGGCAATACCGTGTTTGATGAACGATTAGACAAAATGGAAGAAGAATGCGGTGTCTTTGGCATCTATGGTCCAGGAAATGATGTTGCTAGTTTAACTTACTATGGACTCTTTGCACTTCAGCATAGAGGCCAAGAAAGTGCCGGAATTGCTGTAACAAATGGAAATCATATTAAAATTCATAAAAATGTAGGGCTAGTTACTGAAGTTTTTTCTGAGGAAGATTTAAAAAAACTTAAAGGTGATATAGCAATAGGACATGTACAGTACTCTACTACAGGTATAACTTCAGCTTTAGATGCCCAACCAATAGTTTGTAGTTATTTACAAGGAAATATTGCTCTTGCACATAATGGTAGTTTAACTAATGCCAAGGAGCTTAGAAATAAACTTGCAAATAATGGATCTGTCTTTCAATCTAGTACTGATTCGGAAGTGTTTGTTAATTTAATAGCACATTATGGGCAAAATCCTATTGAAGAATCTTTAATGAAATGCATGATTGATGTTAAAGGATCTTATTCTTTAGTAGTTATGACAGAAAATAAACTTTTAGGAGTGCGTGACCCTTATGGTAATCGTCCTCTTTGTATCGGTAAAATTGGAGACGGTAGTTATGTACTTGCCTCTGAAAGTTGTGCTTTAGATACAGTAGATGCAGAATTTGTTCGTGATGTTGATCCAGGTGAAATAGTTGTTATTGATAAAAATGGGATTAATAGTATGCGTATTTTACCTAAAGGTAAAAAGGCACTATGTATATTTGAATATATATATTTTGCTCGTCCTGATAGTACGATTGATGGGATAAATGTAAATTATGCTCGTTATTTAATGGGATGTGAATTAGCTAAAGAAAGTCCTATTGATGTTGATGTAGTTGTACCCGTGCCTGATTCAGGAAATGCTTCAGGAATTGGCTATGCTGAAACTGCTAAACTTCATTTTTCCCAAGGAATCTTAAAAAATAGATATGTAGCGAGAACATTTATTAAACCTACTCAAGCTTTAAGGGAAATAAGTGTGCGCTTAAAGTTAAATCCAATCAAAAGAATACTTGAAGGGAAAAGGGTAGCTGTAGTTGATGATTCAATTGTTCGTGGTACTACTAGTAAAAAATTAGTAGAAATTTTACGTAAAAATGGTGCTAAAGAAGTACATTTATTAATTAGCTCACCACCGGTAAAATTTCCTTGCTACTATGGTATCGATACATCAGAAAGAACAGAATTAATAGCTGCTCTTAAACCTTTAAAAGAAATCGAAAAATACATTGGTGCTGATAGTTTACATTATTTAAGTCAAGAAGGTTTATATAAGGCAGTAGGTAAAAGTAAAGGCTTTTGTAGTGCTTGCTTAGATGGTAATTATCCTATACCGATCCCTTCTGGTGAAGGTTTAGGAAAAAACTGTCTAGAAATGTCAAATGATAAGGTGGGAAATCATGCAAAATAAAGGATTAACTTATCAAGAAGCAGGCGTAGATATAGATAAAGGAAATAGAGCGGTAGAATTAATCAAACCTTTAGTAAAAAGTACTTTTCGTAAAGAAGTTGTTACAGATTTAGGCGGCTTTGGCGGATTATTTGCTTTAGATAATAGTAAATACGAACAACCTGTTTTAGTATCAGGTACTGACGGAGTTGGGACAAAGCTAAAACTTGCGTTTATGATGAATAAACATAATACCATTGGTATCGATGCAGTTGCGATGTGTGTAAATGATATCTTAGTTTCTGGTGCTGAGCCTTTATTTTTCTTAGATTATCTAGCTGTTGGCGGACTTGATCCTGAACAAGTTAAAGAAATTGTAGAAGGAATAGCTGAAGGATGTAAGAGATCAGAATGTGCTTTAATTGGAGGAGAAACTGCCGAAATGCCTGGGTTTTATTCTCCTGGAGAATATGATGTTGCAGGATTTTCCGTAGGAGTTGTGGATAAGTCTAAAATAATTGATGGCAAGAGTATAAAGCCAGGAGATATTGTTTTAGGACTTCCTTCAACAGGAATTCATAGTAATGGTTTTTCATTAGTGAGAAAAGTACTCTTAGAAAAAGCTAATTTATCTTTAGATGAAGAGATTTCTGAATTAGGGGATAAATTAGGTAATGTTTTACTTGAGCCGACTAAGATTTATGTAAAGTTAATTAAAGCATTATTAGAAAAGGTAACTATAAAAGGTATGGCACATATTACTGGTGGAGGATTAATTGAAAATATTCCTCGTATATTACCAGAGGGAACAGATGTAGTTTTAAATAAGGGAAGTTGGCCTAAGTTACCAATTTTTGAACTTATAAAGAAACTTGGTAATATTTCAGAAGAAGAAATGCACCGTACATTTAATATGGGAATAGGTATGATTTTAATTGTAGATCCAAGCGAAGAAAAAGTAATTATTGATTTATGTGAAGGTTTAGAGGAAAAAGTATTTAATATAGGAACAGTAACTGAGGGTCATAAAAAGGTTTCATTTCGAGAGGGTATAAATTTATGAGCCATAAATTAGCAGTGTTTGCTTCGGGTAGAGGCTCTAATCTGCAATCCATAATAGATCAGGGATTTAATATTGGTGTAATAATATCCGATAAAAAACAAGCAAAAGCTCTAGAAAAGGCAAAAGAAAAGAAAATTCCTTCATTATTTATTGATCCAAAAGCATTTTCTTCGAAAACAGAGTATGAAAAAGAACTATTAAAAGTAGTAAATGAGCATAATTGTAATTTGATTTGTTTAGCAGGATTTATGAGAATTTTGAGCCCTTATTTTATAAGAAATGCGCAGATGAAAATTTTGAATATCCACCCCTCATTATTACCTTCTTTTCCAGGTTTACATGCACACCAGCAGGCTCTTGATTACGGAGTCAAGTTTTCTGGTTGTACGGTACATTTTGTAGATGAAGGAATGGATAGTGGACCAATAATTATGCAGGCAGTTGTGCCTGTATCAGATGAAGATACAGAAGAAACATTAGTAAATAAGATATTAAAGGAAGAACATCGTATCTATCCTGAAGCGATAAGGTTAGTCGTAGAAGAAAAAATTAAGGTTCAAAATAGAAAAGTAATTATAAACGAGTAGGAAGGTGAGACGAGTTGAAAAGAGCATTAATCAGCGTTTCTGATAAAACAGGAATAGTTGATTTTAGTAAAGAGTTAGTAAAGTTAGGATTTGAAATTGTTTCAACAGGTGGTACATTTAAAACTTTACAAGATAATGGAATTAATGCTATCGGAATATCAGATGTAACAGGTTTCCCAGAAATCTTAGAAGGAAGAGTTAAAACTTTACATCCCAAGGTTCATGGCGGAATTTTAGCAAAAGATACAAATGAACATATGGCAGTTTTAAAAGAGCAAGGAATCACGCCTATTGATATAGTCGTTGTTAATTTATATCCTTTTCAAGCTACTATTGAAAAAGAAGGGGTTACCCTAGAAGATGCAATAGAGAATATTGATATTGGTGGACCAAGTATGGTAAGAGCTGCTGCTAAAAACTATGAACGAGTAGCTATAGTTGTTAATCCTTTAAGATACTCAGAAATTATCGATGAATTAAAAGAGGAAGGAAAAATTTCTCTTAAAAATAGAAAAAAATTAGCTCTAGAAGCGTTTGAACATACAGGTCAATATGATGCAACAATTAGTCAATATCTTTCAAAAACCTTATATCAAGAAGATTTACCCGAAACATTCTTAATGGGAGGACACAAGATATCTTCCTTACGTTATGGCGAAAATCCACATCAAAAGGCTGCCTTTTACGCTTTTGATGGTAATATTAAGGGAACAATAGCTGGAAGCAAACAATACCAAGGAAAAGAACTTTCGTATAATAATATTGTAGACGTTGAGGCAGCTTGGTCAATGGTTAAAAGCTTTGGGAATCATCTTTGTGCCTCTTCAATAATTAAACATACTAATCCTTGCGGAACAGCATTAGGATCTAATATTTTAGAAGCTTATCAAAGAGCTTTTAAAGCTGATTCCATGTCTGCATTTGGAGGAATTGTAGGGTTAAATCAAAAGGTCAATAAAGAAACAGCTGAAGAAATTGTGAAAACATTCATGGAAGCTGTGGTTGCTCCTGAGTTTTCAGCAGAAGCCCTAGAAATATTTACGCAAAAGAAAAACTTACGTGTGATTGAAATGGGTTATGAACAGCCTAAAAAGGAAATGTGGATAGAAAAAGTTAGTGGTGGATTTTTAGTCCAAGATCGTGATGAAAAAGAAGTTGAAATCGATGATTTAGAAATAGTAACAGATAAAAAGCCGACTGAGGAAGAACTTGAAGAACTATTATTTGCTTGGAAAGTAGTAAAACAAGTTAAATCTAATGCTATCGTAGTCGCTAAAGATAACCAAACAATTGGGGTAGGCGCAGGTCAAATGAACAGGGTGGGTTCAGCTAATATTGCGTTTAACCAAGGTGGTAAAAATTGCAGAGGCGCGGTCCTTGCAAGCGATGCCTTTTTCCCATTTAGAGATACAATTGATAATGCAGCAAAAGCAGGAATAAAAGCGATCATACAACCTGGTGGATCTGTAAGAGATGATGAATCAATAAAAGCATGTAATGAACATCATATAGCTATGGTATTTACAGGAGTTAGACACTTTAAACACTAATTTTTTGCAAAACAAAAGAGGTGATTTTGATGCAAGTTTTAATTATTGGTAGTGGTGGTAGAGAACATGCATTAGCATGGAAAATAAGTCAAAGTCCAAAAGTTTCACAAATATATTGCGCTCCTGGAAATGCGGGTATAAGTGAATATGCGACTTGTATAGAGATTAAAGATAATAATTTAGATGAATTACTATCCTTTGCCAAAGAAAAACAAATTGATTTAACTATTGTAGGCCCTGAAATTCCACTTAGTTTAGGAATTGTTGATTTATTTAATGATAACGGACTAAAGATATTTGGTCCTTCTAAATTAGCAGCAGAAATAGAAGGAAGTAAAGCTTTTTCAAAAGATTTAATGAAAAAATATAATATACCTACGGCAGAATATGAAATCTTTACAGAGGTAGAACCTGCTAAGGACTATTTACAAGATATAGGAATTCCTTGTGTAGTTAAGGCTGATGGATTAGCTGCAGGAAAAGGAGTAATGGTTTGCTTTACTGAAGAAGAAGCATTAAAAGCAATATATGAAATTTTATTAGACCAAAAGTTCGGAGATGCAGGAGCAAGACTGGTTATTGAAGAATATTTAGAAGGTCAAGAAGTAAGTATGTTAGCTTTTTCAGATGGAAAAACTATAGTTCCAATGGTTTCAGCGCAAGATCATAAGCAAGTTTTTGATAATGACAAAGGACCTAATACAGGGGGCATGGGAGCTTATTCACCAGCACCAATTTACACTGATGAGATACATGACTTTGTCGTTACTGAAGTATTAGAAAAAACGATAAAGGCAATGGAAATTGAAGGCAGAAATTATCAAGGTATCTTATATGCGGGGTTAATGTTAACCCCTAAAGGACCAAAGGTTTTAGAATATAATGCACGTTTTGGCGATCCCGAAACACAAGTTGTCCTTCCGCGTTTAGAAACTGATTTAATTGTTATTATAGAAGCAATTTTAGAAAACACCCTAGATAAGATTACAATTAAATGGTCTCAGGAAGCTGCCGTATGTGTAGTAATGGCATCTGGTGGTTATCCTGGTGATTATGAAAAAGATAAAGTAATCACAGGTTTAGAAAAGGTTAGTGAACCTACAAGGATTTTTCATGCAGGAACAGCTACAAAAAATGGGCAAATTGTCACAAATGGTGGACGTGTTTTAGGTGTCACGGCCTTAGGAAAGACTATTCAAGAAGCAATTAATAATGCTTATAAAGGAGTAGAAAAAATTAATTTTGCTGATGTTCATTATCGAAAGGACATTGGGGCAAAAGCAGTAAAGGGCTAGTAGTTTCTAGCTCTTTTTTTGTTTTATATGGTATATTTAAAAGAAAAGAAAAGAAAAGAAAAGAAAAGAAAAGAAAAGAAAAGAAAAAGGAGGTAAATAATGAATAAAGCTATAATATTAGTCAGCCATGGAAGTGTTAGGCCTGAAACAAGGGAACAATTAGAGGAACTAGCAAATAGGATAAAAGAAAAGTATTCAGATTACGATGTGAATTTATCTTTTTCAGGGAAAATAATAATAAAGCTCTTAAAAGAAAAATATAATATAATTATGAAGACACCCAAGGAAGAATTAACTAGATTAATCCAAGAAGGCTATACAGAAATTATCGTTCAATCTCTACATATTTTACCTGGTCTAGAGTTCCATGGATTATTAAAAGATATTAGTGAATTTAAAGGTGCAAATATTAAAGTGGGTTATCCATTATTATCAAGTAATACAGATTACTCAAAATCAGCAAAGGCAATACAAATGTTATTTCCGAATTTAGAAGAAAAGCAAGGAGTAGTCTTAATGGGTCATGGAACATATCACCCAAGCAACTCAGGTTATGCTTGTTTACAAAACCATTTTTATGATCAAGAAAAGAACTTTTTTATTGCAAACGTAAAAGGGTATCCAAAGTTGGAACATATTATAGGTAAGCTACATAAGCTAAATATAAACCAAATAGTCTTAATGCCTTATCTTTTAACTGTTGGTAATCATGTTTATGAAGATATGATAGGCAATGACAATTCTTTTATTAAAGTACTAGAAAAAGAAGGTATCAAGGTAATTCCATATCTAAAAGGATTAGTAGAAGATGTTAATCATCAAGATATATTTATCGAACATATTAATGATGCAATTTCTGGAATAACATTAAAAGATAAGTTTAAATTAGATGCATAAATACAAAGACATTCTTAAGATAGAATGTCTTTATTAAAAAATTGCCAATAAATCAAATTTTCAGAATTTACTAAAAGTTAATTATGTGGTAGAATAAATTCACAGATGAAGGAATTACAGAACGAAAGATTAACAGCCTAAAGAATAAATAAAGATAAAGGGAGATGATTTAATGACAAGGGAAGAATTTTTAATCAAAATGGATGAAAAGTTAGCAAATAGAGTTACCTTTTCTAGAGAAGAACTGAGTAAAATTGGATTAGCCTTTACATTACCTAACTTATCTAGCGAAATTATTGATTGCGAAAAATCACATAAGAGCTCCTTAATCTTTAAATTTGATGATAAAAATGGTGTTAAATTTTACAAATTATCTGTAGCAAATATCAATGATACTTACATCATACCATTTAATTTCAGTAAATTTCTTTTAAAAGAAGTAACAGCTGAAGAAGTTTTAATAAAGTTAGACATCTTAAAGAATAATGTGGCTTATCAGTTCTCTATAAGTGAATTTGGTAAATCTACCATCAAGCAATTAGAACATGTCAATAATTATAAAAATGTAAGAAGAGATTTACTGCATCCTAAATTCTTATATATTTATCGGGGCAGAACTGATAATGTAATGGGAGATTATACGTTAACTCATCCTAAGGTTATTTTAAAATGGTTAGCTCGTAGAGAAGATAAAGTGGCTGAAAATAAAGAAAGCGAATTTTTAGATAAAGAAAATCCATATGTTGATATAATTATCAATGAATCTGGAGAAGTTTTTAGATTTTATTGGAAAGATAATAATAAAGAGATAAAACAAAGACTATTAGCAATTTTAAAGAAAAGTAGAGTGTTTTATGGCACTACATTTATTAAAAACGAAGTTGAAGAGCAATGTATATAGAGTATTATATTTTAAGATGAGAGTCTTCTAGCTGAGCGCAGAAGGCTCTTTTTTTATGTAGATTAAAAACATAAGTTTGTAGATAAAATATAAAATTATAAAAAATATAAAATAAAAAGATAAACATCTAAACAAATAAAAATAATAAAACAAAAGGATTCCAAAGATTTGAAATCCTTTTGTGATTATTGGTTATTTTTTAAATTTCTTATAGCTGCCTGGGTATCAATTAAACCAGATCCTTGAAGATTTGCATCTAAATTATTTACACCCCTAGCAGAATTAATAAGAATAGTCTTAACTTGGTCGGGTGTTAAGGAACTATCAATTTGTAAAATTTGAGCAACAACACCGGAACATACACCTGAAGCCATGGAGGTACCGGAGAGAGTAGTATAATAATCATCTACCTTTGTGCCTTTAGATACCCCTTTAGATAAAAGAGAAGTGATTTTTACTCCAGGAGCTAAAATATCAGGCTTAGTTAAACCATCTATCGTAGGACCACGACTTGAAAAACTTGCTACATCATCATCTCTAGTTTTAACCGTTTGTTTAGTATCTAGAGCACCTACTGTTATTATAGAAGGATGAATTCCAGGTGAATCTATTGTTTTAGGATCAGGGCCACTATTACCTGCAGCAGCACAAACTACAATACCTGATTTCCAAGCCTTTTCTGCAGCTAAACATAGAGGATCCTTTTCATAAGTTTGAGAGGCAGCAGTACCTAGGGATAGATTAATAACTCTAATATTCAGTCTTTCTTTATATCTTATACACCATTCGAGTGCTCTAACAATAGTAGAAATATTACCTGAACCATCCTTATCTAGCACCTTTACACCGATAATATTTGCTTCAGGAGCGGGTGCAGTATAGCGAAAAGAAGAATGTTTTCCACTAGCAGCTACGTTTCCAGCTACATGCGTACCATGACCATTATCATCATAGGGATATTTTTTTCTCCTGACAAAATCTTTAAAGGCAATAATTCTATCCTCTAGATCAGGATGATTATAGATGCCTGTATCTAATACAGCTACTCCTACACCTTTACCAGTAATGTTTTTTCTCCACAATTTACTTGAATTAATAGATGGAGAGGCAATATCTAACAAGGCTCTTACTTTACCATCATGCCAGACATTTTTGACTAAAGGATTTTTCATTAATAATTCAAGATTTTTAGTATTAACAGTAGTAGTGAAAAAGTTAATTAAAGGTATTTCTGAATCAATAACACATTTTGCAGTTTTGGCAATTTCTCTAATAGCTAATTCTTTATTACGCTGACTTTCAAATTCTACGATAACTGGAATTTTGTTTTTATGAAATCCTAAGCGAAAAAAAGGCTGATCTATATTAGAAAAATTTGATTTTAAAGTAGGGCATAACTTGTGGGAATACGTTTCAAACCAGTCGTTATTACTAAATCTCATACTATCCCCCCTAAAGAAAACTATAGGATATAGTATGAAATTAAAATTAAATGGTCACAAATATTGTAGTAGAAAAAAAAGCTAGAACATTAATGTTCTAGCTGAAAAAGTACATTTTCATATCTTTTTAATAAGAGTGAATTAGTTACAACGGAGACTGATGAAAAGGCCATAGCTAAACCTGCCCATTCAGGAGGTAGAAGATGACCGGTTAGAGGAAACAGTAAACCAGCAGCGATTGGAATGCCTAATACATTATAAAATAGGGCCCAAAATAAGTTTTGCTTGATTTTTGTTAAAGTTTTTCTTCCTAAACGAATTGCTCTTTCAACATCTAGTAAATTGTTTTTTACTAAAATAATGTCGCCCGTTTCTTTAGCTACATCTGTACCTGAACCAATTGCAATTCCGATATCAGCTTGAGCCAGGGCAGGGGCATCATTAATTCCATCGCCAACCATAGCAACTTTGTATTTTTTTGCTTGATAGTCTTTAATTATATTTATTTTGTCTTCTGGTAGTATTTCCGCTATTATCTCATCGATCCCAACTTCTTGACCTACTACATTTGCTACCTTTTGATTATCACCTGTAATCATAAATGTTTTAATTCCTAATTCATGAAGTCGAGAAATTGCTTCCTTAGTAGTTTCTTTTAAGACATCAGCTAAAGCAATTATACCAATACATTTTTGATCTAAAGCTATAAACATAGTTGTTTTTCCTTCGGAGGCAAGTTTATTAAAATCATCTAAAGTATTTTGGTAATTAACCTTATATTTTGTCATTAATTTAATATTTCCGATAAGTAAGGTTTGTCTGTTATAAGTACATTTGATGCCATGACCACTTTCTTCAAAATAATCAGTAACATCTTCAATTATGATATTTTCACGATGAGCTTCTTTTACAATAGCTTGAGCTAAGGGATGAAGAGAAGGTTTTTCACCTGCTGCTGTAATTTTAAGTACTTCATCCCTAGAATACTTTTCAAAAGATACTATATCTGTAACTTCTGGAGTTCCTTTAGTTAAGGTGCCTGTTTTATCAAAGCCAATAGCATCTAATGTAGCTATTTCTTCTAAAACAGCAGCAGACTTAAATAAAATCCCACGGTTTAGCCCAATACCACTACCTACCATAATGGCCGTAGGTGTAGCAAGTCCTAAAGCACAAGGGCAAGCTATAACTAAGACAGCTATACTTGCAGTAAAGGCAAAAACAAAGTCAGAATCTACAATAAAATACCAAACTAAAAATGTGATAACAGAAATAGTTACAACTATAGGTACAAAATACTGGGATATTTTATCAGCAAGTCTCTGAATAGGAGGCTTTACTCCTTGAGCATCTTCGACCATTTTTATAATATTAGAGAGAACGGTATCTTTACCTGTTTTAGTTGTTTTAACTTTGATACTCCCAGATTTATTAATTGTTGCTCCAATTACTTCGGCACCAACTGATTTTTCGATAGGTATTGATTCTCCAGTAAGCATTGATTCGTCTATACTTGTTTGTCCTTCAATAATTTCCCCATCAACAGGAACTTTCTCACCAGGTTTAACTACTACAATATCACCTATTTGAAGACTAGAAGCACTAACTTCTTTTTCATCTCCATCTATAAAAATTCGCGCTTTATCAGCTTGTAATTCAAGAAGAGACTTTAAGGCTGTGGTAGCTTTACCCTTAGCTCTTGCCTCTAAAAATTTACCAAACCGGATAAAGGTGATCAGGATTGCTGAAGTATCAAAGAAGGTAGGCCCTTCAAAGAAAATATCAGGAAAAGTGGTTAATACACTGTATCCATAAGCAGCCGTAATTCCTAATGAAACAAGCACGTCCATATTCGCGGCTCCATTTTTTAAGGCATGATATGCACTTTTATAAAAGGTTAATCCTGCGGTAAATTGAACAATAGTAGCAATAAAGAACATAAAATAGATAACCCCGGGAGTCATTGGTAAAAACCACATAATCGGCATCAGGGGAAGAGATAAAACAGCACTAAAGATAAGCCAATTTCTTTCTTTGTTAGCTATTTGCAGATCATCTTTATCATCTTTATTTTTTAAAGGTTCATAACCAGCATCACGAACTTTTGCAAAAATTGTATCAATATTTATAGTTTCAGGATCAAATTCAACACTTACTGTTTCATTTGCAAAATTGACAGCAGTTTTTTGAACTCCCTTTGTCCCATTTAACTTTTTTTCAATAGCTAAAGCACAATTAGCACATGTCATTCCATTTACTTTAAACTGCGTTTTATTTTCCTTGGTCTTTACTCCATAGCCCAGGTCTTTGATTTTATTAATTATTTCTTCATCTTTCACTTTATCTGTATCTATTTCCACAGAAAGTTTTTCAGAGGCAAAATTAACATTTGCAGTTTTTATTCCATCCATAGTTTTAACCTTTTTTTCAATAGCCATAGCGCAATTAGCGCAAGTCATACCCGTTAGTTCAAATTGCTTTGTTACTGTTTTATTTTCTTTTTCACTAGGCGTAATGATTTCAGGTGGCTGAACCTTAGTATCGATCTGTGTTTTTTCTGTATTTGTAGGCTCATCTATGGACTCCACAGCCTTTGATTCTGTAGGATAGCCTGCTTTAGTAATAGCTTCTTTAATTGCTGTTAAATCAATTTGCTCAGGGTCATAGCTAAAACTAGCTGTTTCATCTTCAAGCGTAACTTCTACATCTTTAATACTCGGTAACTTTTCTAAAATAGTCGTAACTCTTTTTACGCAGTGTCCGCAAGTCATATCATAGACTTTGATTTTTTCGTTCATTAACTCAACTCCTCTCTATATTAGTAATTATTTCCGCATTTAAAACATAGTATACCCCCCTATCATATGTGTCAAGATATGCTAGGATTAAAATACTCAATCTTTTATTAGAATTTATAAAAATAGAAGCAAGTAACTTTAAAGTTACTTGCTTCTATTTATTATTTCAAATTATGTGATTTTAAAATTAAACTTAAACTATACCTTGGTCAAGCATTGCATCAGCAACTTTAACAAAACCAGCTATATTTGCACCTGCTGCATAGTTAATATAGTCGCCTTCTTTACCATAAGTCATGCATTGTTCATGGATATTTTTCATAATTGTTGAAAGTCTTTCATCAACCTCATCACGGCACCAACATAAACGCATACTATTTTGCGTCATTTCTAGACCACTAGTACTTACGCCACCGGCATTTACGGCTTTAGCTGGTCCATAAAGAATTTTAGCACTTAAAAAAACATCGAAAGCTCCAGGTGTACTAGGCATATTAGCGCCTTCAGCAACGCAGAAACAACCATTTTTAATAAGTTCTTTAGCATCATCGCCATTGATTTCATTTTGGGTAGCACAAGGAATAGCAATATCACATTTAATAGACCATGGACGCTTTCCTTCTAAATATTCACATCCATAATGATCTGCATATTCTTTAATACGACCACGTTTAACATTTTTAAGTTCTTTAATGAAATCTAATTTTTCTTCGGTGATACCTTCTGGATCATAAATAGTACCATTAGAATCAGATAAAGTAACAACCTTAGCTCCTAGGTGAATTGCTTTTTCAGTAGCAAATTGAGCAACATTACCTGAGCCAGAGATTAATATTGTTTTACCTTCAATACTTTTACCATGTGCTTCAAGCATTTCCTTAGCAAAATAAAGGGTACCATAGCCTGTAGATTCAGGTCTAATTAAACTACCACCCCAGTTACGTCCTTTTCCAGTTAATACTCCGGTAAATTCGTTTTGCAACTTTTTATATTGGCCAAACATATATCCTACTTCACGAGCACCTACTCCAATATCACCAGCTGGAACGTCAGTATTTGGACCGATATGTCTATATAATTCTGACATAAATGATTGGCAAAAACGCATTACTTCATTATCAGATTTGCCTTTAGGATCGAAGTCAGCACCGCCTTTACCACCACCCATAGGAAGGGTGGTTAAAGAGTTTTTAAAAACTTGTTCAAAAGCTAAAAATTTTAATACGCTTAAGCAAACTGAAGGGTGAAAACGAATACCACCTTTATAAGGCCCAATAGCACTATTCATTTGCACGCGATATCCACGATTTACATGGACTTCACCTTTATCATCTACCCAAGGAACTCTAAATATAATCACTCTTTCAGGTTCTGCTATTCTCTCTAAAATTTTAGCATCAGTATATTTAGGATTTTTGTCTAAAAAAGGAGCAAGAGTAGAGGCAACCTCATGAACTGCTTGATGAAATTCTTTTTCTTCAGGATCCCTTGCAATTATTTTTTCCATAAATGAATCTAAATTAAACGCCATTATAATATCCTCCTATTGTTTAATCCTTTTATAAGGTCAAAAAGGTTAAAATATTTTATATTACATCTAATGATTAAAAATTACTTCTATTAATTGTTACGGTTTTAATTTTAGCAAAAGGATATTTTAATACAATAGAGTTAGAGAAAGTATATTGTATACTAAGGTGTATGATTAAGTAAATTCATTGCTGTTAACATATTTTAATACATAATTTTTTTAAAAAGGCTAATAATACTATTAGGAGGTGTAATTAATGCGAAAGAAAAATAATACTACTAGTATGGCGGTTACAGGCGTAGGTACTTTAGTAACAGGTGCAGGAGCATTGTTGCGGGGAAGAGTAGGAGCTGGAGTAATGGGTTTTGGTTTAGCCCACGTTGTACTGGGTGTATTAGATAATTTTCGACCTAAAAGTCGTTGGTAATTTTGCATTAAGAACCCTTTTAACGCCGTCCTTAGGGACGGTTTTTTATTTTATAGTTAAATAAGTATAATTTATTTGTTATACATTTAACAAAACATTAAGTGAATTGTTATCAATATAATGAGAAATATATATATTTAATAAATAAAAGAAATAAGATAACAGTATTTTACAAAGTGTTCGTTACTTAATAGAATAGTATTAAAGATTCAGACAATTAGAGGGAAAGAGATTATAAACTAATTTTAAGGTGTTAAAGTTGATTTAAATGTTAAAGATGGGGGTTGATATTATGGATACTAAAAAAATAATACCGGGTTTATTATTTACAACTGCATTAGCTTGGGTTTCAATAAAAATCCAAAACTTAGAAGTATTACAAAATATGCACTTAAGCTCATTAATTGTAGCGATAGTGTTAGGTATGTTAATCAAGAATATATTGCCAGTTCCTGAAACTTTTTCTGCAGGGATTACTTTTTCAGTAAAGCGTGTTTTAAGATTAGCAATTATATTATTAGGTTTTAAATTAAGTTTTGCAGAGGTAACACAAATTGGTGGTAGAGGATTTATTTTAGTATTTTTTGTTACTATCATTACCATTTTATTTACTGTTTGGTTAGGTAAAAAAATGGGTTTAGATGATAAATTAGCTTTACTAATTGGAGCAGGATCTTCAATATGTGGAGCATCAGCAATTGCAGCCGTAGCCCCAGTCGTTGATGCTGATGAAAGAGATACTACTTTTGCAATTGCAACTGTAACCATTTTTGGAACCATAGCAATGTTTGCTTTCCCTTTTATGTATAAAGTATTTCATTTACCAAATCTGCTATACGCAGTTTGGGCAGGATCATCTATTCATGAAGTTGCTCAAGTGGTAGCTGCAGGGTTTGCTGCAGGAGATGAAGCAGGACAGTTTGCAACTTTAATAAAATTAACGAGAGTATTATTAATCATACCGATAGCAATCTTTTTAGGAGTTAAAGAAGCTAAGAAAAAACAAAATGGAAAAACAATTAGCATGAAGCAAATAACTATACCTTGGTTTGTATTTGGGTTTTTAGCAGTAGTAATAATTAATTCAATTAACATAGTACCTCAAAACTTAACAGGTCAATTTCTTGCTATCGATGCATTTTTATTAACAATTGCAATGGGTGGTATGGGGCTGTCAACAGATCTAGAAAAAATGAAAAAGGTAGGAATGAAACCTTTTTACCTAGGACTTACTACTTCAGTGTTTATCGCAGTTTTAGGATTTGCAGCATCTAAACTATTATTTACTGGATTTTAAAATGAAATAAATAAATTATTATTCACTGAAATGAAGTTTATGCCTCCTAGCTAAAAATTTTAATTAGTTAGGAGGTATCTTTATGAGCTTATAAGCATAAGATATTTTTATAATAATGATAATTAGGTTATAATAGATTCGATAGTTACATTATTAACAAGGATAAAATTTAAAAGATTGAAAATACTATCTATGGAGGTAAGGTAAATGAAACGAATATTTTGTATTTTACTTTGGTTTATAACTTTAGTTGTAATCGCATTTTCTCTATTTAATACTCTTTCTTTCCAATACTTCTGGGCGGTAATTATATTTTTAAGTATTTATTTTGGTTTAAATACATCTCAAGAAATTAAGATATCAGATGAAATGAGCCATCAAATAATTACATGGGTAAATAAATATAAACAGTATTCGTATTGTGAACGCCAATGGTTTTTAGAAAAAGTAGTTAATAGGTCTGTAGCCAGTAATAAATCACAAGAAGCTATTAAATTTTTAAATTATATCCTAAAAGCAGAACCTGATAATGATTTAGCTAAAAACTTAATGGTATCAATCTGGGGAATGGAAGTTTTAAATACTTATACTCAAAATAAAAGGTAATGACAAAATGTCATTGCCTTTTTTTGTCTATAAGCAAAAGGTAAGATATTTCACAAGGTGATTAGTAAATTTTATACCTAATACTTTTTAAAGATGATGTTTGAAATAAAAATAATAGATTTTACAGGTGAAGCTTAAATGTTTAGAATATTATTAATAGTTAGATAAATAATAAGGAGGAAATCAAATGAGCGTTAAAAGCAATATTTTACCTGGTCTTGTGTTAGCAGGTGTAATTGCCGGAGTATCTCAGTACCTGGAAGAATTGATTGTTATAGGAGGACAGCATCCGATAAGTGGAGTAATTCTTGCAATTTTGATAGGTATTCTTATTAAAAATACAGTCAAAGTTGGCGATTCATTTCAACCAGGAATTCGTTTTGCATTACAAAAAGTTTTAAAAGGTGCTATTATTTTGTTAGGATTAAGTTTAAGTTTTACAGCTGTTCTAAAAACAGGTGCTGATGCATTAATAATTATTTTAATCTGTGTAACTGCTGCTATTTCTTTAACCTTTTTTATTGGTAAGAAAATGGGATTACCAGATAAGTTAGCAGCCTTAATTGGTATTGGTTGTGCAATTTGTGGATCAACTGCTATCTGTGCAGCAGCTCCTGCAATTGAAGCTGAAGATGAAGATGTAACATTTTCGGTTGCAACGATTACTCTTTTTGGTGTAGTAGCAATCTTCCTTTATCCAATAATCGGTAAAATGTTATTATTAACAGACATGCAATTTGGTACTTGGTCAGGTATTGCTGTACATGAAACGGCTCAAGTTATTGCAGCTGGATTTGCTTATAGCGATGAAGCAGGTAAAATTGCGACTGTTGTAAAATTAACTCGTACAGTTTTATTAGCACCACTAGTATTAATATTTGGTATTATTTATGCAAGACAAAAGCAAGGTTCAACTACTCAAAAGGTAAATTATTTAAGAATATTCCCTTGGTTTGTTTTAGGTTTCATTGCATTAGCTATTTTCCGTACTTATGGTGATACAATTTGGATGGATAGCGCTCAATGGACTGCATTCTTAGCTCAAGGTAAAACTATTGCAAAATTCTTAATTGTAGTAGCTATGGCTGGTGTTGGACTATTAACAAACTTTGAAGACATGAAAAGAGTAGGTATTAAACCGTTTATAGTTGGCTTAATTGCTTCAGTAATAATGGCAGTATTTAGTATTATTTTGGTTTATGCTTTAGGTATATAGATATTAGAATAATATGATTAAAAAAGTGCTATTAATAGCACTTTTTTAATGTAAAAAAATAATACTTTTTGACAAATACAATGATTTTATGTAATATTTAAACATTGCTATATTTGTAATATTAAAACTTAATACTCGTGGGATGAAGGTTACAGGAGAAGAACTTAGTTCTGCCGAAGGGTTATGATTTTAAATAATCGAAGATCTCAGGCTTCCTAACATGGAAAAGTACTGTAACTGGACCAGCCTCTGGAGAGACCTATTAAATTAGGCGCCGAAGGAGCAAATCTATTTTGTAAACCTTTTATTTTCTTAGTTGAGTAAAGATAATCAATAAGAGAAGAAAAATGGTTATAATTAGATAAACTCTCAGGCAAAAGGACAGGGGATGTGAGAATAATAAGATATATAAGTTAATATTATATCTTATTTGTGATATATTTTTTTTGAAATATATCTTCGCACTCCTGAGAATTTATCCAAAGAGGCTAAGTAGATACTTAGTCTTTTTTTATTGGTAAAAAAGGTTGAGGCAGCTTAAATTTAAGTTTTAAAAAACTAAATAATTTGGAGGAATTTTAATGAAAAAGTATTTAGCACTAATTTTAATTATTTGTTTATTTGTACCACTAGGATTAACTGGTTGTGGGTCAAATGGTCAATCATCAGATCTTAAAAAAGTAAAAATAGCTTATGTAGGACCAATTACTGGACCAAATGCTGCAATTGGACTTGGAATGAGAAATTCAGCGGAACTAGCAGTTAAGCAAGCGAATGCAAAGAAAGATCTACCTTTTGAACTTGAATTAGTTGTTTTAGACGATCAAAGTGATCCAGCTGTTGCTGTAAATGCAGTTAATATGGCAGCAAGTGATCCAGAAATTTTAGCTACTGTAGCCCATTTTAATAGTGGATGTGCTCTTGCTACAAAGGATGTATTTAATAAATATGGTCTATCAGCTGTAATTTTATCTGCGATCAATGATAAAATTACTGAGGATGGTTATGCTGAAATTACGCGTGTTATAGCTGCTTCTAAATTACAAAATACTTTTGCAGGTGATGTAGCAGTAAAAGATTTTGGAGTAAAGAAAATTGCTGTAATTCATGACCAAACAGATTATGGTAAAACTAATGCAGAGCAATTTATTGCAAAGGCAAAAGAAAATGGTGCTGAAATGCTGTGTTTTGAAGGAATTGCAGTAGGACAACAAGATTTTTCATCATTACTTACAAAAATTAAATCCTTAAATCCAGAAATGATCTTTTTTGGAGGATTAGCTACAGAAGCAGCTTTAATTAAAAGACAAATGAATGAAAGTGATATTCCAGCTATCTTAATGAGTGACTCTGGTATTCACACGGATACTTTTATAGATATAGCGAAAGACTTAGGAGAAGGTACTTTATGTAGTGGATTAATTAGTCCTATTGAAGATTTACCAAAAGGCCAAGATTTTATCAAAGCTTATGAAGAAGCTAAATATAAAGATTATTATGAAGCATTTGGACCTTTTGCTTACGATGCTACTAATATCGTTATAAAGGCTTTACAAGATGCTGAGAAACTCGATAGAGAAAGTATAACGAAGGCTATCAAGTCAACTAAAGATTATGAGGGTGTTCTTGGGACAACTACATTTGATGAAAGTGGACAAACAAAATTAAATACAGTTATTACTTATGTAGTTAAGGACGGAAAATGGGTTCCTTTCAAAGACTCTGGTTTAACTATAACTGAAGGTCAATATAAAAAATAATTAAATATTAGTTTTATGAATTGTAGACTTGTTATTAAAGTCTACAATTCATTTTTTAGAAGGGAGCAAATTATATGGTTGATACGGCTGTAATTATTCAGCAGATATTAAATGCCTTAAGTTTAGGAGCAATGTATGTATTAGTAGCTGTGGGCTTTACATTGTTTTTTGGAGTTATAGATATTATCAACTTTTCTCATGGTGAAATTTTTATGTTGGGAGCATTTATTGCTTTAACAACGATAGGATTTTTTGCGGGAACTGGTTTTTTAACACAGCACTATATTTTAGTTTTTATTATTGTTTTATTAGTAACTGTTATTTTAAGTGGTCTAGTAGGTAGCGTAATAGAACGAACAATTATTAAACCGATGCGTGGAGCATCTGATTTAATGCTGCTATTATTAACCTTAGGTGTTTCTATTATTATTCGTGAAGGTGTAATGATTTTTTACCCTAATGGGGCTAATCCACAATCATTTCCTGACCTATTTCCGAATGAAAGCTTAACAATTTTTAATGTTGTTATTAAATATGAGCAGATATTTATCATTGCTTTATCTTTGTTTTTAGTGATTTTGTTGCATTTATTTGTAACAAAAACAAGATATGGACGATATATGTTAGCAACCTCACAAGATAAAGAGGCAGCTATGATGATGGGTATTAGTATTGATAGAATTATAATTTTAACCTTTTTTATTGGTTCGGCACTTGGAGCAATTGCAGGTCTTATGAACGGTATTTATTATAATATTATAAAATTTAATATGGGCTTCTTAATAGGCATAAAAGGATTTTCAGCAGCGGTAGTTGGTGGCCTTGGTAATATTTATGGAGCTATTGTAGGTGGATTTTTATTAGGATTTTTAGAAATGTTTGCGGCAGCCTTTATTCCTGGGGGCTCAAGGTATCAAGACGTAATTGGATTTGTAATTGTAATATTATTTCTTGTTTTTAAACCATCGGGTATTTTTGGTGAAAAGGTGTATGAAAAAGTATAAGGAGGTGTTTGTATGAATATAAAAATGAAACATATTATTAGCATTACGTTAATGGAGATAGTTGCTTATGTATTATTGCTAAGCATTATAGTAGTTGAAGATTATTTAATATCTGCATTTTTAGTTTTAGCGACAACGATAGGTTTTAGTATGTTTAAAAAGAAACAGGCTAATTCATATGAGAAGATAAAGAATTTATTCGAGGATAATAAAATTTTCTCATATATAGTTTTATTTATTTTAGTATGTACCTTTCCAATCTTACAAGCACATAATCCATATTGGATTCAAGTAGCGATAATGGTTTGTTTATATATTATGATGTCTTTAGGTCTAAATGTTATGGTGGGAAACACTGGA
Organism: Desulfonispora thiosulfatigenes DSM 11270; assembly: GCF_900176035.1. Lineage (NCBI taxonomy): Bacteria > Bacillati > Bacillota > Clostridia > Eubacteriales > Peptococcaceae > Desulfonispora > Desulfonispora thiosulfatigenes. Next base: position 37,516 of record NZ_FWWT01000019.1, read on the forward strand.
CTTACTTGCTTAGGTTATGCTGCCTTTTATGCAATTGGAGCTTATACATATGGAATTTTAGCAAGTAGATTTGGCTTATCTTTTTGGCTTTGTATACCGATTTCAGCTTTATTTGTAATGGCTTTTGGATTTTTACTGGGTTTACCGGCTCTAAGAGTTAAAGGTCATTACCTTGCTTTGGTAACTATTGCTTTTGGGCTTGTAGTCTACCAATTAACTATCAATTTAGAAAATTTAACGGGTGGAGCTAATGGATTAATGAATATTCCTGCTCCAAGTATTGGCGGATACTCTTTTAATTCTCCTTTAAATTTAGGATTTATTAATTTGCCTTTTCATGCTAATTATTTTTATTTATCTTTAGTTTTTGTTGCAATTGCTATATTGGTAGTAAATCGCTTATCACATTCTTTAACAGGTTTAACCTTAAATGCAATACGTGAAGACCAATTAGCCGCACAGTGTTATGGTGTGGACTTAACTAAAAACAAATTGTGGGCTTTTGCTTTTGGCGCAATCTTTGGTGGAGTTGCCGGAACCATTTATGCAGGAATGGTAGGATTTATTGCTCCAGAGAACTTTACTTATCATCATTCTATTTTAATTTTAAGTATGATTTTATTAGGTGGAATTGATTCCATTCCCGGTGTCATCTTAGGAGCAATAATTTTAACTATTGTACCGGAAAAATTTAGAGCCTTTGCAGATTATCGTATGATGTTTTATGGATTAACTATTGTCTTAATTCTCTTATTTAAAAATGACGGTTTAATCCCTGCTCGCACACGCAAGTTTACTTCTAAATGGAAAAGCAGGCCACAGGGGCAGAAAAATCATCTTACTATATATAAAGTAGGGAAGTGAAAATGTGGAATTATTAAAGACAACAAATCTAACAATGCAATTTGGAGGACTCGTTGCTGTTAATAAAGTTAGCTTTAATTTAAATAGGGCTGAAAATATTGGAATTATTGGTCCTAATGGATCAGGTAAAACTACATTTTTTAATTTATTAACAGGAATTTACGAGCCAACTGGCGGTGATATTATATTTGAAGGTAAAAAAATTAATGGCTCTAGACCTGATTATAATTATAATTTAGGAATTGCTAGAACATTTCAAAATGGTCGTTTATTTTGGAAATTAAATGTATTAGAAAATGTAATGATGGGGCTACATACAAAGCAAAAAAGTTTTCTGTGGGATGCTGTTTTCCGGACTAAAAAAGAAAGGCAAGAAGAAAAAGAAGCTGTTGAGAGTGCACGAGAAATTTTAGGGTTTTTTAGTAAAAAATTATTAGAACAACAAGATAAATTAGCCAGTGACCTTTCATATGCTGATCGCAGAAGACTTGAAATATGTCGGGCTTTAGTTTCTAAGCCTAAATTACTTATTTTGGATGAACCATCAGCAGGCATGGATCCTAATGAAACCCTTGAATTAGTAGAAGATATAAAAAAGATTAGAAAAATAGAAGAAGATATATCAATTATTGTAATTGAACATGATATGGGACTAATTGAGGGTTTAGCTGATCGGGTAATCTGCTTTAGTTCTGGGGATAAAATTGCTGAAGGAAGTTTTAACGAAGTAAGTAAAGATAAAGAAGTTATTCGTGCTTACTTAGGGGAGGACGAATAAATGCTAGAACTAAAAAATATCACTACACACTATGGCTCAATTAGAATTTTAAGGGATGTTAATTTAAAAGTAAAAAAAGGTGAAATCACATGCCTTCTAGGAAGTAATGGAGCAGGAAAAAGTACGACGATTAAAACAATTATCGGCCTTGTGAAACCTAGTTCAGGTGAAATATATTTTGAAAATGAACGTATAGATAGTATTAATACACCAGAAATAGTTAAGAAAGGGATAGCTACTGTACCAGAAGGCAGGAGATTGTTTCCAAAGTTAACTGTTGAAGATAATTTATTAATAGGGGCTTGTACTTTAAAGGATCAAAAAAAGATCCAAGCTAATCTAGAAAAATCTTATAGTATCTTCCCTAGATTAAAAGAAAGAAGAAGTCAAACTGCTGGAACATTAAGTGGGGGAGAGCAACAAATGGTCGCTATGTGCAGGGCTCTCATGAGTGAACCTAAACTAATTCTAATGGATGAACCTTCTTTAGGTTTAGCTCCTATTCTTATTAAAGAAATATTTGAGACTATTGTGAAGGTCAAGAATGAACTAGGAACATCAATTTTTCTAATTGAACAAAACGCACATAAGGCTATTGAAATAGCAGACCATGTTTATGTAATTCAAAAAGGAGAAATTATCTTAGAAAGTAGTGGAGATGAAAAAATAAATAAAGAAGAAATAGAAAAGGCTTACTTGCACAAAAACACTGAAAAGTATGGAACGAGGTGATAGATATGAATGTTGACGAAATATATAGCTTACTAGAACAAGAAAAGGCTATTAAATTATTACAACAGATGCTACAAATGAATACAACTAATCCACCTGGAAATGAAGAACCTTTAGCTAAATTTATCAGTAATTATTTAAATGAGCATGAAATTGAAAGCTATATCGATGAATTAGAAGTAATGCGTGCAAATGTGATTGGTGTTATCAAAGGAAATGGTGAAAATAAGGATTTATTATTTAATGGACATTTAGATGTAGTGCCTACAGGTGAATCTAAATGGAGGCATGATCCTTTTAGTGGAGTAATAGAAGATGGAAAAATTTATGGACGTGGGGCATCAGATATGAAGGGTGGCCTAGCTGCCATGATTATAGCAGCGTGCTTAGTGAAAAAAGCTGATATAGAATTAAAAGGAGATTTATTAATTACAGGTACAGCTGGAGAAGAATTTGATAGCATAGGAGCTAAAGATTTACTTACAAAAGAATGTCTAAAAAATGTAGGAGTGGCGGTAATAGCTGAACCAAGTGAATTAAAACTATTTACTGCTACCAAGGGAACCCTATGGTTAAGTTTTGAGACCTTTGGAAAAACTGCACATGGGTCTATGCCTGAGTATGGTAATAATGCTATTTTACAGATGAATAAGTTAATTACAAAAATAAATGAATATAAATTTATGTATAAACAGCATCCGTTATTAGGACATCCTACAATTAATATAGGTACATTAGAGGGTGGAGTAAAAACTAATGTTGTGCCAGATCATTGTAAAATAACAGTAGATATACGTACAATTCCTGGGCAAGATAATGAAACTATTATTACTGATATGCAGAATATTATAAATGATTTAACAAGAGAAAACGAAGGATTTAACTGTTCCTTAAAGGTTATTAATAATCGTCATCCCGTAGAAACAGATATTAATGATTCTTTTGTTAGTATGGCAATTAAGGCTGCAAAAAAATCTTTAGGTAAGGATTTAATTCCATTAGGGGTGAATTTTTACACTGATGCCTCAATTTTTGTACATAACTTAAAGATTCCAGCAATTATATTCGGACCAGGAGATGAAAGGCTAGCACATCAACCTGATGAATATGTCGAAACTCAAAAATATTTAGATTCTATAAAATTTTATATCTCGATAATATTGGAATATTTAACATAAAAGATAGGTTTATGCCTATCTTTTTTTATAATAAAGGAAAGTTTTGATCTGTTACAGAATAGTATTAATTGATACAAAAAGTTAATGCTGTTTTGGAGGCTAGTAAAATGTGGAGGTTTCATAAAACTCGGATAATCATCATATTTACTGTGGTTATTATGTTGTTTTTTAATTATATAGTAAGCAAAAAATTAATGATTAATAATTTCTCTGAATTAGAAAATGCACAGGCTGCCGAAGATATTATGCATATAAAAAACTCTTTGAATGAAAAGGCCGAATCATTAAATAATTTAGGTAAATACTGGGCTTCTAAAGAAAAGAGTATAGATTTTATTCAGAATCCCTATAATCAGTATTTTCAAGATTATATAGAAATAAATTTATTAAAGGATAATAATCTTAATGTTATTATGTATCTAAATGCTAAAAATGAAATTGTTTATGCAAAGGAATTAAACCAAGAAAATCAATCAGATAAAAGTATTTATCCGGAGTTATACAAATATATTGAACAAAATCCAAAAATTCTGGAGTGCAAAAATCCTGATAATGCACCATGTGGTTTGGTGAAACTTGGAAATGAAACACTACTTATTTCTTTGTGTCCTTTAATAAAAAATGGTGCTCAAAAACCTGCTCAAGGAACATTAATTTTGGGGCGCTACTTAGATAAAGGTATTCTTAATTCCTTAACAAGTAATGATAAAATTAAATGTCAAATTGTAAATTATGATAAAGAAGATAATAATTATGGCCTTGACTGGAAAACATTGACAAATAAACCTTCGTTATCCAAAGAAATTAATTCGGAACACATGGTAGGGTACTCAATTCTTCATGATATTAATGGAAATGCAAATATGGTACTAAAAACTGAATTACCTAGAGATATTAACTTAAAGGCTAGACAAACTTTGAGATATTTACTAATTATTTTAGGTTCCAATTTAATGTTTATAGGTTTTGGAAGTAATCTTCTCCTTAAAAACAGGATACTTAATCCTGGAAAAAGACTTAGTAAGATTATAGATAAGTTTTCCAACTATGATATTTATCGTGGTAATATCAATTTAACTACAGAGGACACTAAACTAAAGTCCCCTGATAACTTTAATCATATGCTAAATACACTAGATGAAATCCAGGAAAATGTTACAAGTATAAATAAAACATTACAAGATATCATAGACTTTTTACCTGATCCTACTTTTGTGATTGATAATAATCAAAATGTCATTGCTTGGAATAGAGCTATTGAAGATATGACAGGTGTACTAAATCAAGAAATATTAGGAACAAGGAATTATTCAATACCCTTTTTTGATAGGATTGAACCTATGCTAATTGATTTAATCTTTGATAGTAATTTAAGGCTTAATGGAAACTTTGATAGCCTTAAAAAGGATGGAGATAAGTATTTTGCTACAAGATACAATGGAAAGGTATTTAATAACAAAGGAGCATTTTTATGGGCAAAGGCTTCCCCACTCTATGATGAAAGGGGTGAAAAGGTAGGGGCTATTGAATCTATACGTGATATTTCTGAACAGAAAGAAATCGAAGAAAAATTAAAGAGTTTAAGTTTTAAAGATCATTTAACTGGCACATATAATCGTACATTTTATGAGCAAGAAATATCGCGACATCAAACAAAAAATAATCAATCATTAGGAATAATAGTATTAGACCTTGATGGGTTAAAATTAATAAATGATACAATTGGACATCTAGCAGGAGATATGGTGTTAAAGACTGCTGTAAATATTATAAACAAATCTATACGAAAGCAAGACTTCTTAGCACGTATTGGAGGAGATGAGTTTTCTATACTTGTTACAGAAGCTAATCATGAAATTATGGAAAAGATAATTAGGAATATTTTGGAGAATTTAAATGTTTATAATACTAATTATCCTCAAATTCCTCTAAGTATTTCGCTTGGGTATGCTATAAGTGGAATGGAGAAAAGTATCGAAAGCACTATAAAAGAGGCGGATAATTATTTATATCGCCAAAAAACAAAGCAAAGACAAAATGCCAGAAGTAATATAGTTAAAGGTTTAATGGAAGCACAAAGTACTCTAGACTATAATACGCATAGTCATATGAGTAGATTACTAGACTTAGCTAGTAAATTTGCCCATAAATTAAACTTAACCCAAAACAGGGTAATGGATTTAAAACTATTAGTAAAGTTTCATGATATAGGTAAAGTGGGTATACCCCATAGAATATTACTTAAGCCTGAGGCTTTAACTAATGAAGAAATTAAAGAAATGCAATTACATACAGATATAGGATGCAGGATTGCTAAAGCAATAAAGGATATAGAACATATTGCTAGTTTAATTCAACAACATCATGAATGGTACAATGGTAAAGGATATCCTTTAGGATTAAAAGGAGAGGAAATTCCCCTAGAATGTCGGATAATTGCCATTATCGATGCGTACGATGCGATGACTAATGATAGACCATATCGTAAGGCATTAAGCCATGAAGAAGCGATTAAAGAAATAAAAAATAATGCAGGTACTCAATTTGATCCTAATTTAGTTAATGAATTTGTAAAATTATTTTAAAAAAAGGCTTGTACAATTTAAAGTGAGGTGCTATAATAATTCTTGGTTAGAGATTGTTGCCGACGTAGCTCAACTGGAAGAGCAGCTGACTTGTAATCAGCAGGTTGCGGGTTCGAGTCCCATCGTCGGCTCCAGTATGGGGGTATAGCTCAGCTGGGAGAGCACCTGCCTTGCAAGCAGGGGGTCAGCAGTTCAAATCTGCTTATCTCCACCAAAAAAACCAGAGGATTAATCCTCTGGTTTTTTTATGTCTCCAGAAATTTTTACATTAAGTTTTTGCTATCTACTATCTGTTGTGCTTGCTGAATTTGATTTTGTGCAAATTCTATAACCTTTTTAGCTTCTTTTACTTGATCCATATTATTACTATAAATAGCTTGATCAATGGCCTGTCCTGCTTTACTTAATTGCTCCTCGATTTGTTGTTGATATTGTTTCATTTGCATAACATCTGCTGAATTTGGCATTTTACCAGACATATGTATCCCTCCCAAATTTTAAATTCCTTTATAGAATGCGTATTAGCAAAGAAATTATTCATAATAATAGAAGTTCTAAAATTATAAATTTAATAGAGTATAAAAACTTATAAATTAACCATTATATTAGTGTAAGATATTTTACTAAAATGGGGTGAGATGATGACATTATCATCAGGCGAGGGATTAGAAGAAATAAAAGATTCGCCAAAAGGAGCAAATGGAATGTTTACAGATATTTATGAATCACCAACAGAGATAGTTGCAGTTATTGAAATTCCAGGTGTACAAGATAAAAAGGATATTAAAATTGGTATCGAAAATAATATATTAACTATAAATGGAAAGTTAGAAAAATCATTTAATTTACCTTGTCCGATTAATGAAGAAGTTATCAGAACCTATTATGAAAATGGTATTTTAGAAATTAGGTTGCAAAAAACAATTTCAGATAACAAAAATATTGAGATAAATATTCATTAAAAATAAAATTAATAAGAAGACATACTGAAAAATTAAAATAATTATAAGATATGTTAAAAAAATTATTATAATATATAGAAAACTTAGCATGAAAATAATATCAAAAATGAGATAATAGTAATGAAAAGTAAAAATTAAATGTATTAAAAGCTCAAAAGAAGGTAATAATAGTTATAGAAAATAATTTAAGCAATGGGATGTCGCCAAGCGGTAAGGCACAGGACTTTGACTCCTGTATTCGTTGGTTCAAATCCAGCCCTCCCAGCCAAAGAATCTAGAATACTATTCTAGATTCTTTTTTGAATGGTTTAAAAAATAGAATAATTTTAAAACAAGGTATTTAGCAATTAAATAGTTTAAATATAAGCTATTTAGAAATTAAAATGATTTTATATAAAAATATTCTGAAAAAGTTATTTAGATAAAGTTTAAAATTTTAGTAAATGATTACCATAAAAAGACTAGAAGCAAAGATAAAAGGAATTTTGAATTTATATAAAGAATAGATTCAGTAAAGAAACCTTTTCCAAGAGGCACATTTTATCTACTCAAGAGTATTTAATTTTAATTTTTTGATTTTAGAAAAGAGGAGGAGGCAATATGAAAAAATATAAAGCATTATTTCATGTAGATGAAAAGGAAAAAATCATGTTGGTGCTAAAGAATATGGCAAATCTATTAAATGATTTAGGAGAAGATGAAGTTGAGGTAGCTTTAGTTGGAAATTCTGAAGGGATAGCTTTAATGTATCAAAGTTCAGAATATAAAGAAAAGGTTGAAGCTCTTTATAAAAAAGGAATATCTTTTGCAGCCTGCGCCAACACAATGAAAGAAAAAAAATTGAACAAAGAAGATCTTTTAGAATTTGCATATATTGTTCCTTCTGGTGTTGGAGAAATTGTAAAAAAACAAGCTCAGGGATATTTTTATATACGACCATAAAAACAGCCTAAAAGGCTGTTTTCTTTATATAAAATAAAGTAATTAATTTTATTAATAATCAGTAATCTATTACATAAGTATTTTAGAAAAAATTTTATTTGATAAAAAATATTTAACGGTTGACTATACTTAATTGTAATTGTATACTAATAAAAAATATAACTGTTACATAATATATAGCCAAACACATAAACTGTTATATATTATAAAAAGATGTTAAACTATAAAAAGCAATATACCCTAGAATTATTTTGGAGCCAGGGCACCAAATTCTAGGTGCATTATATTTTTAAATGTAATGTACTATATATTAAGAAGGAGGAATTTTTATGTTAGGGTCTGAACTTCTACTTAAGTGTTTAGAAGAACAAGGTGTAGATGATGTTTTTGGTATACCTGGTGGAGTTTTACTTCCTTTATATAATGTTTTAAGAACAAGCAATATTAATCATATTCTTACTAGACACGAACAAGGAGCAATACATGCAGCTGATGGTTATTCAAGATCGTCTAATAAAGTTGGAGTATGTTTTGCTACTTCAGGACCAGGTGCGACTAATTTATTAACAGGACTTGCAACGGCACATATGGACTCAATTCCTTTAATTGCGATTACGGGGCAAGTAGGAAAAAGTTTTTTAGGAAAAGATAGTTTTCAAGAGGCAGATACTACTGGCTTTTCTCAGCCAGTAACTAAACATAATTATTTAGTTACTGATGCAAGAGATATCCCTTCTATTGTTAAGGAAGCCTTTTATATAGCGAAAACTGGGAGACCAGGACCTGTTTTAATTGATATACCTAAAGATGTTTTTACGCAAGAATTAACAAATATCCCTGAAGGTAAAATCAGAGAGCGGGTAATTAAAAAACTCGCAAAGCCAGAAATTAATGATTGCCAGATACAAAGAGTAGTAGAAGCCTTAAAAAATGCTCAAAATCCTTTGATTTTTATTGGTGGAGGAGTTACGAGTGATGCAAGTCCTGCTCTAGAAAAAATTGCAACTAAACATCAAATTCCAGTAGCTTGTACTTTAATGGCTAAAGGATTATTCCCACCAAATAGCCCATTATACTTAGGAATGGTTGGAATGCACGGAATGCCTGGAGCTAATTATGCAATTCAAAATTGTGATCTTTTATTAGCCGTAGGACTTCGTTTTGATGATAGGGTAACAGGAGATTTAAACCATTTTGCAAAAGGGGCAAAAGTAATTCATGTAGACTTAGATGGTGCAGAGATTGGAAAAAATAGAAATGTAGAAATACCTGTGGTTGCAGATAGCTCTGATTTCTTTAATTCCTTAGAAAAAAGCTTAAAGAAAGTAAAAAGTACCAAAGATTGGTTAAGTTTAATTGAAGAAAAATCTTGTAAGTTATATAATAAGAATAATGATTTAATTAGTCCTCAAGAATTATTAGGAAAGATTAATGATTTAGTAGATGATGATACAATAATTGTAACAGATGTAGGTCAACATCAAATGTGGTCAGCTTTATTTGTTCATCCCACTAAACCAAAAAGTTTTTTAACTTCTGGTGGTTTAGGTACTATGGGATATGGATTACCAGCTGCTATTGGGGCGCAAGTAGCTAATCCTAAGAAAAAGGTAGTTTTAATAACAGGAGATGGAAGTTTTCAAATGAATCTTCAAGAATTAGCTGTTATAAAACAATGTAAACTACCAATTAAGATATTTATTGTAAATAACGGTTGTTTAGGTATGGTAAGACAATGGCAAGAATTATTCTTTGATAAAAATTATGCACAATCAAGCCTTGAGTTTAGTCCGGATTGGGAAATATTAGCTAGTTCTTATGGAATCTTAGGACAGAAAATTACGAATAATGAGAAAAAAGACAAGGTTATTAAAGAATGTATAGAAAGCGATTTTCCTTGTTTACTAGATGTTAAGGTAGATCCTGAAGCCAATGTCTATCCTATTGTACCTGCTGGTTGTAGTATCGATGAAATGTGGGGGAGATGGAATGATGAAGAAAACATTAGCAGTCTTGGTTGAAAACAGACCAGGTGTACTCTCTAAAGTTTCTGGACTTTTCTCACGTAGAGGGTACAATATTGAAAGTTTAGTTGTTAGTGAAACAGAAGATTCTTCTATTTCCCGCATGACAATAGTGGTTTCGGGTGATGAGATAATCTTAGAACAAGTTACAAAGCAATTAAACAAACTTATTGATGTTATTAAGGTGCATGATATGACAAGAGAAGAAACAGTTGATCGTCAACTGCTTCTTCTCAGAGTTAATGCTGATAACTCTACAAGAAGTGAAATATTAGAGTTAATAAATATTTTTAGAGCCAGGGTGGTAGACATTGGAAGGAAATCCATTATTATAGAAACAACTGGTGATATAAACAAAATTGAAGCAATAATAAAACTATTAAAACCATTTGGAATTCAAGAACTTGTTAAAACCGGAACTATATCAATGGTTCGTGGAAATAAAGAAAAAAATTAGGGGGAATAGAAATGGTACAAATGTATTATGATAAAGATGCAAATTTAGAGGTATTACAAGGCAAAAAGGTTGCAGTAATTGGTTATGGTTCACAAGGTCATGCTCACGCTCAAAGTTTACAAGATAGTGGAGTAGATGTAGTAGTAGGTCTTCGTCCTGGTAGTAGTACCTTTAAAAAAGTTGAAGCAGACGGTTTAAAAGCATTACCTATTGATGAAGCGAGTAAACAAGCTGATATCATCATGATCCTAATTCCTGATGAAAATCAAAAAGAAATTTACGATACCTATATCAAGGAAAACTTAGTAGCTGGAAATTCTTTAGTATTTGCTCATGGATTTAATGTTCATTTTGGACAAATTGTACCTCCAGCAGATGTAGACGTATTTTTAGTAGCTCCTAAGGGACCTGGACATATGGTTAGAAGACTTTATATTGATGGCGTAGGAATCCCAGGATTATTTGCAATTTATCAAGACGCTAGTGGAAAATGTAGAGATAAAGCATTAGCTTATGCTAAAGGAATTGGTTGTACTAGAGCTGGAGTTTTAGAAACAACATTTAAGGAAGAAACAGAAACTGATCTTTTTGGAGAACAAGCAGTTTTATGTGGTGGAATGACAGAATTAGTTAGAGCAGGATTTGACACTTTAGTAGAAGCAGGATATAAGCCTGAAATCGCTTATTTTGAATGTTTACATGAAATGAAATTAATCGTTGATTTAATGTATGAAGGTGGAATCCACAACATGCGTTATTCTATTTCTGATACAGCTGAATACGGTGATTTTGTAGCAGGAAAGAGAATTATTAATGATGATGTAAGAGCAGAAATGAAAAAAGTATTAAGAGATATTCAAGATGGTACATTTGCTTATAATTGGTTATTAGAAAATAAAGTAGGTCGTCCACGTTATTCAGCAGCAAAGAATGAAGGTAGAAATCATTTAATTGAGCAAGTAGGAGAAGAATTAAGAAGTAAAATGGCTTGGCTTAAAAAATAAGGAGTGAGACTTGATGATACACAGTGGGGCACAGATTTTAGTTAAAGCTCTAGAAAAAGAAGGGGTAGATTTAATTTTTGGATACCCAGGAGGGGCTGTGCTTGAAATCTATGATGAATTAGAGAAAAGCTCTATAGATCATGTTCTTGTTAGGCATGAGCAAGCAAGTGTGCATGGGGCAAGTGGTTACGCTCGTGCTTCTAATAAAGTAGGAGTAGCGCTAGCAACATCAGGGCCAGGAGCTACTAACTTAGTTACTGGAATTGCTACAGCTTATATGGATTCAGTGCCCCTTGTGATCATTACAGGTCAGGTTCCACGAATATTAGTGGGTACAGATGCTTTTCAAGAGGTAGATATAACAGGGATTACGGCACCAGTAATTAAATATAATTATTTAGTTCAAGATGTAAAGGATTTACCAAAGGTTGTAGCAGAAGCTTTTTATATTGCAAGATCTGGAAGGCCAGGGCCAGTGCTTATAGATATTCCTAGTGATGTTTCAAGGGATGAATGTGAGTATATCCCCTACAATAAAGTTAATATAAGAAGTTATAAGCCGACAATAAAAGGTCATCCTGAAATGATAAAAAAGGCAGTTAAGATGATTAAAGAAAGTCAATTTCCTTTACTTTGTGTTGGTGGAGGAGTAATTAGTTCTAACTGTTATGAAGAAGTAAAAAAATTACAAGAATTAACTCAGGCAAACGTCGTGTCAACGATGATGGGTCTCGGTGGGTTTCCATCAGATGATCAGGTACATAAGGGTATGCTTGGAACATATGGGCATAAAAAAGCTAATGAATTTGTCCAAAAGTGCGATTTATTTTTAGCGCTTGGAATGAGATTTGATGATCGAGTAGTGGGTAATTCAGCAAGATTTGCCCCAAATGCAAAAGTAATTCACATAGATATTGATCCAGCAGAAATTGGCAAAAACATAAATCCGGATTTACCTATTGTAGGAGATTTGCAACATATATTGAAAGATATTAATAAGCACTTAGAAAAAGAAAAAAAATCAGATATTGATTGGAATATAGAAAGTATAGAAAAATGGGAAAATTTAATGGTGCCTGAAATTTTAAGAAAAGTATCTGAATTAGTTCCTAAAGAAACCATTTTTACAACAGATGTAGGACAACACCAATTATGGTCAGCTTTAAATATTCCTTTTAATTTACCAAGAAAATGGATTTCATCTTGTGGTTTAGGAACTATGGGATATGGAATTCCTGCTGCTGTCGGAGCCCAATTAGCAATGCCAGATAAATTAGTAATCGCAATTACAGGTGATGGTAGTTTTCAAATGGGGATGACAGAGCTCGGAACCATTTCTGAACTAGACTTACCATTAAAAATATTAGTATTTAATAATAACTGTCTAGGAATGGTAAGGCAGCTGCAACATCATTATTGCGGAGAAAGGTATAGCCAAGTTCGCTTTAAAAAAGCTTTAGATTTTATGACTTTAGCTAAAGCCTTTGGAGCAGAAGGTTATAAAATTGAAAACATAGAGGAAAGCGAGAACATTCTAAAAGAAGCTTTCAATAATAATAAATTTTCGATTATAGAATGTTTAGTAGATCCACAAGATTTAGTCTATCCAATGGTTTTATCAGGTGATGGATTGGATCAAATGACTGGTGTTTAAGGAGGGGATATCTATGGATAATATATTTATTTTTGATACTACTTTGCGTGACGGAGAACAGTCCCCTGGAGTAACGTTGAACTTAAAAGAAAAGGTAGCTATAGCTAAACAACTAGCAAAACTTGGTGTAGATTGCATTGAAGCAGGTTTTCCAATAGCATCTCCTGGTGATTTTGAATCAGTTAAGGCTATAGCCGAATCTGTTGAGGGACCTGAAATAGCGGGACTTTGTCGGGCTAATAAAAAAGACATAGATAGAGCTTGGGAAGCCTTAAAAGTAGCCAAAAAACCAAGAATTCATATCTTTTTAGCAACGTCTCCAATTCATATGAAGCATAAACTAAATAAAACTAGCGAAGAAGTTTTAAAAATGGCGGTAGAAGCTGTAAGTTATGCAAAAAGTTTTACTGAAAATATAGAGTTTTCAGCTGAAGATGCTTTTCGTAGTGAGATGAATTTTTTATGTGAAGTTGTAGAAGCAGTAATTGATGCAGGTGCAACTACTGTAAATATTCCGGATACAGTGGGGTATGCCACCCCAGATGAGTTTGGGAAATTCATTAAAACTATTCATGAAAAAGTACCTAACATAGATAAGGCTATTATTAGTGTGCATTGTCATAATGACCTTGGCATGGCAACAGCTAATTCACTAGCTGCTATGGAAAATGGAGCAAGACAAATAGAAGTAGCTATGAATGGAATTGGTGAACGAGCTGGTAATGCTGCTTTAGAAGAAGTCGTAATGAGTATTTATACTCGTCGTCATTATTATAATAAAAAAACCAATATTAATTTGGGTGAAATTTATAGAACAAGTAAATTAGTTAGTCATTTAAGTGGGATGCAAATTCAGCCTAATAAATCTGTAGTAGGACGTAATGCTTTTGCTCACGAATCAGGAGTTCACCAAGATGGAGTATTAAAAGAAAGAGAAACTTATGAAATTATGAATCCTGAAATGATTGGGATACATGTAAATAATATAGTTTTAGGTAAACATTCTGGTCGTCATGCTTTTAAAACTCAGTTAAAAGATCTTGGTTATGAACTTGAGGGTGAAGGTTTAAATTCTGCTTTTGATAGATTTAAAGAACTTTGTGACCGGAAAAAAGAAATATCTGATGAAGATTTAATTGCCTTAGTAGATTCAGAAATATTAAAAGGGCCAGAAACATACAAGTTTGCTTTTATTCATTTTTCTTCAGGGACAAATGTTACTCCAACTGCAACTATCGGAGTTGAGGTAGAGGGAAAATTAGTCGAGGCAGCTGCTTGTGCGGAAGGTATAGTAGAGGCTACTTATGCAGCTATCAATAATATTGTCAAAGAAGAAATTACGTTAGCAGATTATTCTATAAATTCTGTAACTAGTGGAAAAGATGCGCAAGGTGAAGTAATTGTCAAAGCTCTTTATAAGGATAAAAGCTTTACGGGTAGAGGTATAAGTGTAGATGTCATTGAGGCTAGTGCGAGAGCATATATAAATGCAATTAACAAAGCAATCAATATGACTAAAGTATCTGAAGGGAAGTGAGCATTATGGGAATGACAATAACGGAAAAAATATTAGCAGCTCATGCTGGTTTAGATAAGGTGCAAGCAGGAGACTTAATTACCGCAAAAGTAGATGTTGTTTTAAGTAATGACGTAACAGCTCCAGTTGCAATAAGAGAATTTGAAAAATTAGGTGTAGGTAAAGTATTTGATAATTATAAAGTGGTAATGGTGCCAGATCATTTTAATCCTTGTAAAGATATTAAGTCTGCAGAGCAGTGTAAAATAATGAGAGACTTTGCTAGAGATCAAGAACTAGAAAACTATTTTGAAGTAGGAAAAATGGGAATCGAGCATTGTTTGTTACCAGAACAAGGTCTAGTAGGACCAGGAAACTTAGTTATTGGAGCTGACTCTCACACTTGTACTTATGGAGCTTTAGGCGCGTTTTCAACAGGCGTAGGAAGTACAGATGTTGCAGCAGCAATGGCTACGGGAGAAGTATGGCTAAGAGTTCCTGAATCTATTAAAGTAGTTTTAAAAGGAAAACCAGGTAAATGGGTAGTTGGAAAAGATGTTGTTTTAGCACTCATTGGAAAAATAGGCGTAGATGGTGCAAGATATCAAGCACTTGAATTTACAGGCGATGGCTTAGAACATTTATCTATGGATAGTAGATTTAGTATTGCTAATATGGCTATTGAGGCAGGAGCTAAAAATGGAATAATCGCCGTTGATGAAAAAACTAAGGAATATATTGAAAATAGATTGAAAAGACCATGTACAGTATATGAAAGTGATGCTGATGCTAGTTATGTAAGAGAAATTGAAATAGATTTAAGCACTTTAAAACCACAGGTTGCATTCCCACACTTACCATCAAATACTAAAGATATTGATGATGTAGGAGAAGTGAAAATTGACCAAGTAGTAATTGGTTCTTGTACAAATGGACGTATGGAAGATTTAAGGACAGCAGCAGCAGTTTTAAAAGGTAAAAAAGTTGCTCCTTTTATTAGACTTGTTGTATTTCCAGGAACGCAAGACATTTATCAACAGTGTATTGAAGAAGGACTTATTCAAACAATAATCGAAGCAGGCGGAGCAGTTAGTACACCTACTTGTGGTCCATGTTTAGGTGGTCACATGGGAATACTTGCAAAAGGTGAAAGAGCTATTGCTACTACTAATCGTAACTTTGTAGGTCGCATGGGTCATGTTGAAAGTGAAGTATACTTATCTAACCCAGCTGTAGCAGCAGCATCAGCAATTACAGGTAAGATCTCTAGTCCGGAGGAGGTATAATTATGGCAAATTATGTAGGTAAGGCCTGGATGGTCGGTGATGATGTAGATACGGACGTAATTATTGCAGCTCGTTATTTAAATGATTCTAGTGATGAAAATTTAAAAGCTCATTGCTTAGAAGCTGCGATTCCAGATTTTCATGAAAAGATAGCACAAGGTGATATTTTAGTAGCAGGTAGAAACTTTGGTTGTGGTAGTTCTAGAGAACATGCCCCTATTTCTATTAAAGCAGCGGGAATTAGCTGTGTAGTGGCTCATAGTTTTGCTCGTATCTTTTACCGTAATGCAATTAATATAGGTTTACCTATTGTTACGGCTCCAGATGCTGTAGCTGAGGTAACTGCTGGTGATCAGCTAGAGTTAGATGTTGAAGCAGGCGTATTAAAGAATATTACTAAAGGCAAAGAATATAAAGCAGAAACATTCCCTCCTTTTATTCAGGAAATTATAAATTCTGGAAATCTACTTAATTATGTAGAAAAGAAGGTGAAAAAGAATGACTAAATTAGTTATTCTACCTGGAGATGGGATAGGTCCTGAAATAATTGATGCTAGTTTACCTATATTAGAAAAGGTTAGCGAGAAGTTTAACTTAGAATTTTCTATGGAAACAGCTGATTTTGGTGGAAATGCTTATGATAAACATGGTAATCCTTTCCCGGATGAAACTTGGGAAAAGGTACAAAATAGTAATGCTGTAATTTTAGGATCAGTAGGAGGCCCTAAGTGGGATGACCTTCCTAGAGAACTTCGCCCAGAGGCTGCTCTTTTAGGAATCAGAAAACGTTTAGGACTTTACTGTAATATAAGACCAGTTAAATACCATGATATCTTAGCTTCTAAAGTAGTGTGGAAAGAAGAGTATATCAAAGGTGTAGATATAGTTATTATTAGAGAATTAACAGGTGGAGCTTATTTTGGTGCTAAAGGAAGAGATGAGCACAAGGCTTTTGATAATATTGAATATACAGCTGAAGAAGTAGAACGTATTGTACGTCGTGGTTTTGAAATTGCCATGAATCGTAAAAAAGTACTTCATTCAGTTGATAAAGCAAATGTTTTAGAAAGTTCAAGACTGTGGAGAGAAGTAACTTTAAGAGTAGCAAAAGAATACCCTGAAGTTAGATTAGAACATTTATATGTAGATAATGCTGCACTTCAATTAGTAATTAATCCTAAACAATTTGACGTAATTGTTACTGAAAATATGTTTGGTGATATCTTAAGTGACCAAGCGGCAGCTTTAGCAGGATCCCTTGGAATGCTTCCATCAGCTAGTTTAGGCGGAGAAATTGGTGTTTATGAACCAGCTCATGGTTCAGCTCCAGATATTGCAGGACAGGATAAAGCAAACCCACTTGCAACGATTCTTTCGCTAGCTATGATGTTAAGGTTTACCTGTAAAAATGAAGAAGCAGCTAAGGCTATTGAAGTAGCTGTGGAAAAAGTAATGAATGCGGGTTTTGCAACGATAGATATTGCCGGCCCAAATAGCAAATTAGTAGGTACCAAAGAAATGGCTGAGTTAGTGCTTAAAGAGATATAAATATAAAAAGGGCTCCCTTAGGGAGCTTCTTTTGTTTGTAAAATATTAATCTTACTCAGGAGGAATAAACATGATTATTTTAGAAAAACCCTATGTTTCAGAATTACTGATAAATTCATTAATTGAAGATAATATCCCTGTCCTTAAAAATGCTGTTTTAGAAGAAATGGCAGAAAAGAATAAATTAAAGGTATTAGCTGAACAAGAATTTAAAAATAGAATTACAGTAGATACTAAATTGTATTCTAATTCAGAAAATGCCTTAGGGTGGATAGCTGCTAATTTACCTGATTATTATGAGGAAAAAAAATAAATATCTTTAAGGATAAAGTAGAATTTAGAAAATTATTAAAAGATATTTATCCGGATTTTTTATTTAGGGAAATTGAGACAACGGAAATTGAAGATTTAGATATAAATACATTGAAAACTCCTTTTATTCTTAAGCCGGCAATCGGATTTTTTAGTATGGGCGTCTATAAAATAACTTCTGAAAGTGATTTAGAGTTAGCTAAAGAAGATATCCAAAAGAACATTAGAGATGTGCAAAAATTATATCCTAAAGATGTTATTGATGGGACAAGATTCATTATCGAAGAATGTATCGCAGGAGAAGAATACGCTATCGACGCTTATTTTGACTCAGAGGGTGAACCTGTTATTTTAGATATTTTAAAGCATGATTTTTCCTCGGAAGCTGATGTCAGCGATAGAGCTTATTATACGAGCAAAGAAATCATTGAAGAATATTTAGATAAATTCACGAAATTACTTATAACCATCAATGAAAAAACAAATCTTAAAAACTTTCCTTTTCATATAGAAGTAAAGGTAAATAGGGATAGAATAACCCCAATTGAAATAAATCCTCTAAGATTCGCGGGCTGGTGTACTACAGATATCGCTTATTATGCTTATGGGGTAAATGTTTATAAATATTATTTAGAAAATCAAAAGCCTGATTGGAATAAAATTCTAGAGGGTAAGGAAGGTAAATTATATAGCATGATCATTCTAGATCGTCCCCAACACCTAGCAGTTGAAGAAATTAAAGAATTTAATTATGATAGGGTTTTAAATAGTTTTGCAAAACCTTTAGAACTAAGAAAAATAGATCACAGGGAATATCCAGTTTTTGGATTTGTATTTACCGAAACAGAGCAGGAAAACAAAAGAGAAATAGAAGACATTTTGAAATCGGATTTACTAGAATATATTGAGTTAAGATAAGTAAAAAACAATGACAACTAGATTTAGTTGTCATTGTTTTTTTAGAGATTAAAAGGAAATTTAAGGAACAATGGAGATTTAATTCTAATCATCCTCTTTTTCAATTTCAAATATCTGTCCTGTATTGGCGTTGATTTTAACTTCATATAAACCATATGTGGTGAGAATATATACTTCATAGACTAATACCCCGTCTTCATAGTCTAATTCAACCTTTACCACTTTACCGGGGATTTGTTGTAAAGCAATTTGAATAGCCATTTCGCTATTGACTCGATAACTTCCCCAATAATTATCCCAGATAACAGGAAAACTATTGTTTCTATAATAATATTTTAACAATATTAAAACCACCTTTTTAATATTTGTAGCTAATATTAAAATATGTATAATATTTTTAAGAGGTACTCAATGTGGAAAATATGCATTTCTTTATTATGTTTTATTAATTTTATTAATAAAACACTCAGATGAATCAGCACTTTAAGAGCCTTTATAAATAGATGCTCTTTGGTGTCTAAAATATTGACTCGAGTCCACTTGAATTTGTCATAATAGCAAGTATGAAAAACTCATAAAATAGACTAAACAATTGATATGACAAGGATAGAGTGTGTTTTGCATTCTGTCTTTTTTAATTTTCTTTCTTTGGGTTTGTCATAGTGCATTATATAATAGTGTTATGTAAAACTAAAAATGAAGGTGTAAAAACATGGAAAGTGTTGATCCGATTAGAGATTAAAAGAAGATACAGGATAGGTTTGATGATAAGAGAGAGTCTGTAAATAAAATGACATAAAATAATTTATGAGTGGTTAGTTTATTTTCGAGTTTCAATGATGAATATAATTTATAATATGAATCGTAGTTATGGTAGACTTCTATTATTCAATATTTAAACCTAACTCAAGTATAAGAGCAAGGTCAGAGGAAGTAGTATGTATATGTAATGAATTTGCTATATGTTAGAATTTCATAAGTACGAGGAGTGAATTATATATTTAAAATAATTGATGACAAAAAGGCCTTGCTAGAGAGTAAAAGACCATTTCCACAACATACTTTAAAAAGTATAAGAAAAAAATACTACTTGAATGGACTTATAACTCAAATGCAATAGAAGGAAATACTCTTACACTTATGGAAACTAAAGTTGTATTAGAAAGCATTACTGTAGGAGGAAAAACGTTTAGAGAACATTTAGAAATAGTAAATCATAAAGATACTATACTTTATATAGAAGATATAGTTAAAAGTAAAGAAGAACTCACGGAGTGGCAGATAAAAAATATTCATAGACTGATTTTAAAGGGAATCGAGGATAAATACGCTGGAAGTTACAGAGAGGGCTTCTATCGTCCAATTATATTTGTAGGTATACATCCTTTTATAGATGGTAATGGGAGGACTTCAAGGTTACTTTTGAACTTAGAATTAATGAAAGCGGGATATCCACCTATAATTATAAGAAAAGAAAATAGATTAGAATATTATAATGCTTTAGACAAAGCACATACAACTAAAAACAACAAAGATTTTGTTAATTTAGTCTTAGCAGAAGTAAATTCTATATTAGATTTATATTTAAAGTATTTATAGTTAATTTGAATTGATAGAATCATTTGGAAAAAGTCAGGACCAATAATATACAATCCGCAAAATAAATCTTTAAGTAAAGGAACTAGTATATAAAAATGAAAAATAAAGTAAAAATTATATTATATGCATTATTTATATTAAATGTTGTACGATAATAAATCGTTTTAAAATTAAATTGGTTAATCAAATAACCTAAAATACCAACCTGACTTGGATTTATAATCTGAGTCAGGTTTTTATATGGAAAGTTAACTTGACTTTTAGTGTTGAAATGATAGAATATCATATGGAAAGGATGCTTTCCTTAGGAGGAGTTTGACTTGAAAAATAGATTAGAAGAAATCAGAAAGAAACGAGGTATTAAACAAGAAGAATTAGCGTCTGCCCTTGAAGTTTCAAGGCAGACAATTGGCTCATTGGAAAATGGTAGATACAATCCATCTATTATTTTAGCATTTAAAATCGCCAGATATTTTCAAATGAGCATTGAGGAAATTTTTATTTATGAGGAGGAAAATTAATGAAAAAGATATGGTATATTGGATATGTTTTGGCTCTAACTATAGCAATTATTATTGCTGTAACGGATCTACCAAACTCAGTTGATGCAGGGTTAGGGCTTTTATTTACATTTATTCTTTCAATTAGTTATGTACAGTTAAGTCACAGTAAAAGAATGGATACTGATAAGGATTATAAAGTAGATGTACTTGATGAACGAAATATTTCTATTAAAGAAAAAGCCGGAAATATTTCTAATGTTATTACGTTGATGCTTTTAGGGTTTGTTACAGTAATATTTATTGTTATGGATTATATAGTGCCTGCCGTTATACTAGGTAGTATTATTTTCATCCAGCCATTAATTTTAATAGCAGTTAGTACTTTCGTTGAAAAACGTATTTAAAGTATTTTGAAAAGGAGGAGATTTAAATAGAGATTAATTTTGAAATAACAGAAGATGATTATATTAAATTTAATTTATATCATGTGTTAAACTCACCTTCACAAAAAAAGACCTATAACTTGTTAAGATTTATAGTGCCTTTATTATTTTCAGTGCCTATATATACAATAGGTACGACCGTATTTAAACAGCCTGAGATTTACTGGATGATTAGTGCCCTATTATTTATTATCTTTTGGATAATTTATTACCCAAAGCAGTTTAGGAAAACAATCAAAAAACAAACAAAAAAGCTATTGCTAGAGGGTGATAATTCTTCTTTTTTTGGTAAAAAGACTATGATAATTGATGAAAATAATTTAAAGGTTATTAGTGCAGATTCTACAGAGGTAATATCTTTAAAAAGTATAAAATTTGTTAAGGTTTATGATGACATGATACTTATTTATTTAAGTGCTGTTACGGCTCAGATTATACCTACTAGATATTTAAATGAAAATTCTAAAAGATATCTTTTAAAAATATTGAGCATCAATTAATAAAAACACCTAACTCAAGGGTAGTGGTAAAACCAATATCGAATATTTGGAAAAACTGAGTATGAGAAAAGCATCTAAAAAAACTTTCTATATATGCGTATAGGGAAAAATGATGTTGGTTAGTTATTGAGTAATTTTACAAATATTAGAACTGGAAATAATGATCTGTTTTTTGTGAAAAGTTAACCAAGTTAAAAGTTTTATAAACGACTCTTTTTGAACATTAGTTGACATATTTAATAAAGCATCATTTACTAATAATGGCATACAACCAAGTCCTATTGTATCATATAAGTAGGTAGGTGAACTGGATGAAAATCCAAAATCCTCATGATAAGTTTTTAAAGAAAACGTTTTCAAATATAGAAGTAACAAGAGATTTTATAAATAATTATTTGCCAGAATTTTAATGAAAAAGACATTAAGAAAATAACAAAAGAAATAGAGGGTATTTATCCTGAAGAGAGCTAGCTAATTATGATTACTTCTGAAGACTTAGAAGAGAAGGCCTAGAAAAAGGAATATATTGATTCAGTAAGTATAAATAAAAAAACAGGATATGTAATAATTAAGGAGAGAAAAGTATGTTTAAAGAAATTGATGAAAAAAAAGCCCTAATAGAGAGCAAAAGACCATTTTCCCAACATACTTTAAAAAGTATAAGAGAAAAACTATTACTTGACTGGACTCACAATTCAAATGCAATAGAAGGAAATACTCTTACACTTATGGAAACTAAAGTTGTATTAGAAGGCATTACTGTAGGTGGAAAAACACTTAAAGAACATCTAGAAATAATAAATCATAGAGATGCTATACTTTATAGTGAAGATATAGTTAAAAATAAAGAAGAACTTACAGAGTGGCAGATAAAAAACATTCATAGACTGATTTTAAAGGGAATAGAGGATAAGTATGCTGGAAGTTATAGAGACGGGCAAGTGATAATAGCAGGAGCTGAACATATATCACCAGAACCATTTTTAATAAAAAATGAAATGGAAGGTTTTATTAACTGGTATTATAATGAGGGACAAAAGCTTCATCCCATAGAGATGGCTTCGATGGTTCATATCATATTTGTAGGTATACATCCTTTTATAGATGGTAATGGGAGGACTTCAAGGTTACTTTTAAACTTAGAATTAATAAAAGCGGGATATCCACCTATAATTATAAGAAAAGAAAATAGATTAGAATATTATAATATTTTAGACAAAGCACATACGACTAAAAACAACAAAGATTTTGTTAATTTAGTCTTAGCAGAATTAAATACTACATTAGATTTATATTTAAAGTATTTATAGTTAAATGATTCAATTTCCATCTTATATCTTGATTTACCAAGAATAAACTAACGTTTATTCGAATTTAAATTATAAAGAGGAAGAATGCTAATGGAGAATATTTATAATATTATTGACAGTCTAATGAAACAATATGATAAGCCTTTTTACTTTTACGATGAAAGTGTCATTGCAAAAAATATTAAGATACTTAAAGAAAAGTTTCTAAGATTTGAATTTTTATATTCAATAAAGGCAAACCCCTATACACCCATTGTAGATTTCATAGTATCAGAGGGGCTTGGAGCTGATGCAGCATCATCAGAAGAGGTAATTCTTGCTTACAACACAGGTTTAACATCTGAAAAAATATTATATTCAACTCCAGGAAAAACGCGTAACGATATTGAAAAGACTTATGATAAGTCAATTATAATAGCTGATAGTTATAATGAACTTGTTTTAATTAACGAAGTGGCAAAGGATAAAGATATCCAGATAAAAGTTGGTATTAGAATTAATCCGGATTTTGACATAGATAGTGGGGTAGGAGTAAGTAGTAAATTTGGTGTTGACGAAGATACCCTAGTGAAACAGAAAAGTTTTTTAGATAGTTTAAAAAATTTGAAAATCATAGGAATACATGTTCATCTACGTTCTCAGATAATTGATTATCGGATACTTTATAGATATTATGAAAAGGTATTTCTATTATCTTTATTTTGTAAAGAGGTAATGAAATGGGAACTTGACTTTATTAATTTTGGTGGAGGTCTAGGTATAGTTTATTCATCATTAAATGATAGTCCCCTTGATCTAGAACTTCTTAGTGAAAAATGTGAGGTTCTTTTTCAAAGGTTTAAAGATAAAATTAAGGTTAGACTCATTCTTGAAACAGGTAGATTTGTCGTCTGTGAAGCGGGTCAATATATTACCCAAATTGTAGATATTAAAGAATCTAGAGGTACCAAATACTTAATTGTAAAAAACAGTCTTAATGGCTTTTTTAGACCTTCTATTGCAGAATTTTTAGCGGCCTATACACCAAAAGAAAAAAATTACAGGGCTGTGAACCACTATTCACGTCGAAAGATGCTTTTGATTTTACGATAATAAAAAGAGAAAATTATCTTTTAGAAAAAGTAAGTGTTGTAGGCAATTTATGTACTTCAGCTGATATAATGGCAAAAGATATAATGCTTCCAAAGGCCGACGTTGGAGATATACTTGTTGTATCAAAGGCAGGAAGTTACGCATTTACATTAACCCCAATATTATTTGCAACCCATCCTACACCGTTACAATTTTATTTAAAGTCTAATGGTGAATTATATGTAGATTGAACCCTCCTTATGTAGTAGATAGGGAGTGGTTAAGTTTTATCAGAAATCGTATTTACAGAAATTATTTCATAGGCTCTTTTTTATGATAATTTAATATTAAAACTACGTTTTATTCTGCTTTTCTAAGATCTCGTTTAAGTTCAATTATCTGTGTATCGCTTTGAGCGACCTTTCTCGTTAATGAATTAATATCAACTTTTATGTCCTCTAATTTTTCAACTACCTCTGTTTTATACTCACTTAACATAGCTGTTTGCTCATATATAGCATTCATTTGTCTACCAGATTCTCTTTGGAATTATTCAATGTTATCTACTTTGGTATCAAGGCTACCTAATTTATATTAGAAAAAAATAGCGGTTTTAAAGAATATGATATAAAATAAGCAAGGTAAATAGGATATTCATGATTAAAATTTAAAAAGGAGGATTAATAGTGAAAAAACAAATATCTTTATTTTTATCTATTATTTTAGTTGCTGGTTTAATTGTAACTGGGTGTGGAAAACAAGAAGCTGGTCAGGTTTTCAAATCTGAAATTACATATAATGGTTCATCTACCTTAGCACCTGTAATATCTGCTCTTGCTACTGAGTTTATGGAAGAATATGTTACCTGGAATAAGGTGGATCCAGATTTCCCAGAGGAGAATATATCTATATATGTTTCAGCAGGAGGATCTGGGGCTGGGGTTAAGGCAGCTTTAGAGGGAACTAGTGATTTTGGGATGTTGGCAAGAGAACTAAAAGATGAAGAAAAGGAGAAACTAGGAGATATAGAAACTTTTACCCTTGGTATTGATGCATTAACTGTTTCAATAAATCCACAAAATCCATTAAATGAAATAAAAGATAATTTAACTTTAGAAGAGGTTAAGAAAATATTTTCAGGAGAATATAAGTATTGGGATGATGTAGATAATAGTTTAGATCATAAAGAAATAGTAGTGGTCATAAGAGACTTAGGTGGTGGGGCTCATGGAGTGTTTCAAAAGAAAGTAATGGGAGATACCGAAGTTAGAGAAGATGCTATACAAGCTCCTTCTATGGGCGCATTAGTCACAAAATTAATGGAAAATAAAGATGCTATAGGATATGCATCTTTCGGTATGGTTAATCAAAATGAAGGAAAGATTATTCCTTTAAAAGTTGACGGTATAAAGCCAACAGTAGAAACAATAGTTAACGGAACATATAAAATATCAAGACCACTTATAGTAGTTAAAAAGGGTAGTCTTAGTAAAGAAGAAAAAGCATTTATGGATATGGTTACATCTACTAAAGGGTCAGAAATTATTGAAAAAATGGGTTTTGTACCAGTAAAATAGATTCAAGGGCTTTTGCTCTTGAATCTATTTATGTATCGAGATATTAGTCAAACATATTATGAGGTGGTTAAATGAGAAAAACAAGAGAAAGGATATTTAACTTTATAATAAAAATATTATCTTTAATTTCTCTATTTTTACTTGCATTTATAATTATATTTATCTTTAGAGAAAGTTTGTCTTTCTTTATGGAAGTTCCAATACTTAAGTTTGTATCTGGTAGGGATTGGAACCCCTTGGATTCTCCAGATAAATTATCAATATTACCTATTATAGCTGGCACAATATATACATCTTTGGTAGGAATAATAATAGCATTACCAATAGGGGTTGGTTTTTCTGTCGTTTTATCAAGTTATACAAGTGATAATATGAGAAGAATAATAAGAGGCATTGTTGATATCTTAGCAGGTATCCCTTCTGTAGTATATGGATTTATAGGTTTATTAGTTTTGGTGAAATTTTTCGAAATAAGATTTTCATTTCCAACAGGTGAATCTATATTAGCTGGAGGAATAATTCTTTCTATAATGATGTTACCCTATATTATATCTACTTGTGATGAATCTATGGAAAAGGTGTATAAAGAACACTCGCAGCAATCAAATGCATTAGGTGTTTCTAAATCATATATGATAAGGAATTTAATATTGCCAAAAAGTAAAAAGTGCATTTTAGCAGCGGTAGTATTAGCACTTGGACGAGGAATGGGTGAAACCATGGCAGTTATGATGGTAATAGGTAATGCTCCACTAATGCCTAGACTACTTGATAAAGGTCAAACAATCCCCTCGCTTATAGCCCTTGAAATGGGGATGGCAGAAGTAGGAAGTTTACATTATCATGCTCTTTTTGCTTCTGGCTTTATACTCATGATAATATTGATTGTAATAAATATCGCATTACATTTTGTAAAACTAAAAATAGAGTTATAAATCTCTATAAGGATTGATAAAGATGAGGGAAAAAATCAAAGATTCTATACTCAAAGTATGGATTACTATATGCGTGATAATAGTCTTTACTATAGTTATGTTTATATTTGGATATATTTTTAAAAATGGCGTAGGATCTATAAATCTAGAATTTATATTATCTGATCCAAAGGGTATTCCTATTGGATCAGAAGGTGGGATATTTCCTGCTATTATTGGAAGTTTATTTTTAATGCTTATAGCTTGTATACTTGCTTTTATATTAGCTATTTCAACATCAATATATACTGTATTTTATTGTAGGTCTAAAAGAATGGAAGGAGTAATCCATTTAATAATACAATCCATGGCAGGAATTCCTTCTATAATACTAGGGTTATTTGGGTATACTTTGTTGGTATTATACTTAAATTTAGGTAGATCTTTATTATCTGGAGGTATAACTCTAGGTATTATGATATTTCCTTATATCCAGGTACGAATAGAAAAAACACTCCGGGAAGTGGAAATAAATATAGTAGAGGCTTCTTATGCTCTTGGAGTATCTAAATCTTATACTATCTATAAGCTTATATTACCTATGTGTAGAGCTGACATAATCTCCACAATAACTATGGCCGGAGGGTATGCTATGGGTGCTGCAGCACCTATTATATTAACTGCAGCAGTAATATTTGCTCCCATACCAAAATCCTTATCTTCGCCTGTTATGGCATTACCATTTCATCTATATATTTTAACAGGAGAGGGAATATCTTTAGAAAAAGCCTATGGAACAGCTTTGGTACTAATAATGATTTTACTTATCTTAAATATAGTGTCAATAATCTTAAATATGAAAAGAAGGGGTGATAGGTAGATGGATATACTTAAAATAAATAATTTATTTGCTGGATATGGAGATAAAAAGGTATTAAAGGATGTATCTATGAACATAAAAAGGAATAAGATAACGGCTATAATAGGTCCATCTGGCTGTGGAAAGTCAACATTCCTTACAACTTTAAATCGTATGATAGAAGAAAATGGTGGGAATTTCACCGGAGAAATATTATATAAAGATGAGGACATATTATCCTATGAAAAAGATAGTATAAGGAAAAATATAGGCATGGTGTTTCAAAAGCCTACCCCTTTTCCCTTTTCAATATACAAAAATTTAACTTATGCTCCTATATATTATGGGATAACAAGTAAAGCCGAATTAGATAAAATAGTGGAAACTAACCTTAAGGAAGCAGGACTTTTTGATGAGATAAATAAGGATTTACATATGTTAGCTACCAAATTATCCGGAGGCCAACAACAAAGACTTTGCATTGCAAGGGCTCTTACTGCAAAGCCAGAAGTTTTATTATTAGATGAACCTTGTTCCGCCTTAGATATTAAAAATATTCAAAATATAGAGGAAATGTTATTAAGGTTTTCAAGGGATTATACCATAATTATAGTAACTCATAATTTAGCTCAGGCTAAAAGAATATCTGATTATACAGCTTTTATATTAGATGGTGAATTAATAGAATATGAAAAAACAGAAAAGATATTTACAAATCCTATTGATAGTAGGACAAAAGAATATA
Source organism: Desulfonispora thiosulfatigenes DSM 11270 (assembly GCF_900176035.1). Lineage (NCBI taxonomy): Bacteria > Bacillati > Bacillota > Clostridia > Eubacteriales > Peptococcaceae > Desulfonispora > Desulfonispora thiosulfatigenes. Next base: position 65,797 of record NZ_FWWT01000019.1, read on the forward strand.
TAGAAGGAATATATGGATAAACTCAAATGGAGAAAAATTAACTCTTTTATAAATCTAAGGAATATCTAAATGACATGATAAACTAAAGTTGTAACACCACATAGAAATAATATATTATTATATTTAAGAAAGTGGTGATACAAAAATGGGTAAGAAAATATATGAAAAATCATTTAAAGAAAAACTAGTAAAATTACATCTTGAAGAAGGCAGATCTGTTGCCAGTTTAACTAAAGAATATGGCCTTGGACAAGGCTCTTTAAATATATGGATTAAAAACTATCGCAAAGAATGCAGCCAAACAGAAACAGGAACAAAAGATTTAGAATTACTTGATAAAATCAGAAAATTAGAACGTGAAAATAAAGAACTAGAAAAGGAAAATAACTTTTTAAAAAAAGGCAGCAGCATTCTTTGCCAAGGAAATAGAAGATTAATCTATATATTTATTGATGAAAACAAAGATGAATTTGGGCTTAGATGGCTTTTAAATCGCTTAAACATATATCCAAATGCTTACTACAATTATTTGAAAAAACGTTCCTTAAAACAAGAGATTAAAAAAAA
>NZ_FWWT01000020.1 GCF_900176035.1 Desulfonispora thiosulfatigenes DSM 11270
GTGCACTGATTTCACCTATATACACCTTTTAAATGGTAGTTTAAGGTATAATTGCTCAATTCTTGATTTATATGATCGTAGTATTGTTGCGACTAAAACTACAAATTACATGACTGCTGATCTAGCAATAGAAACATTAAATGAAGCTTTGGCAAATAATAAACCTGAAGAAAATTTGATACTCCACAGCGATCAGGGGGTGCAGTACACTTCGAAATCATTTACAGAATATTGTAGTAATAACAAGATCATACAATCAATGAGTAAGGCTGGGTGTCCGTACGATAATGCCCCTATGGAATCCTTTTTTTGTAAATTAAAAAACGAACATATTAAGCATTATGAAATAAAAAATGATAATCATTTAAATTTTCTAATTAACGATTATGTTTATGGATATTATCATCATATCAGACCACATAGTGCCTTAGGTGGTAAAACCCCTTTTGAGGCTCGATTTACATAATTTATTCTATTAAGTGTTACAATTTTGCTTGACCAGGTCAAAATCATAGATATAAGATGCTATAGGAGGGAATAAAAAAGAGTATTAAAGATTTGACTTTACCTAGAATTTAAGTGTACAATTAATACACATGAATAAAATTAAAATTGTTATAGGCTATGATAAGGACAGTAATAAGAGGAAACTGCTTTTAGAGACATAATCATTTGGTGTAAGATTATGACAGTACCTTTTATGAAGATCACCTTGGAGCTAGGGATCTGAAATAATAGTAAGATCCTTCGTCTGAATACGTTACATTCGTCAAGTGATAAAATAGTAAGTTATGTTTTAAAATTACTATTTTATAATAAGGGTGGTACCGCGGTTAATTCGTCCCTAAGTCTTTTGACTTAGGGCTTTTTTAATTTTATAAACAATTATTTAAATTAGCCAGTAAGTAAGAAAGGATGAGTTAGATGAAAGAATATAAGAGCTTACCTAATGTTTCTGTAGCTCAAAGAGAAGAAAAAGTAGCTGATTATTGGGAAGAACAAAATATACTTGAAAAAAGTATTGAAAACCGTGAAGGTGAAAAGTCTTTTGTTTTTTATGAAGGACCTCCAACAGCTAATGGTAGACCTGGAATTCATCACGTTATCGCTAGAACTTTAAAAGATTCTGTTTGTAGATATAAAACTATGACAGGTCATCAAGTAAAAAGAAAAGCAGGCTGGGATACTCATGGTCTTCCGGTAGAAATTGAAGTAGAAAAACAATTAAATCTTAAAAGCAAACAAGAGGTAGAAAGTTACGGTATAGGTGGTTTTAACCAAAAGTGCAGAGAATCTGTCTTTGTTTATGAAAAACAATGGCGTGATATGACTAAAAGAATGGGTTATTCTATTGATTTAGATAATCCTTACATTACTTTAGATAATAATTATATAGAGTCTGTATGGTGGATTTTAGATAAGTTCTTTAAAGAAGGTTACATTTATGAAGGACATAAAATATTACCATATTGCCCACGTTGTGGTACTGGACTAGCTTCTCATGAAGTTTCTCAAGGATATAAGGAAATAAAATCTAATACCGTAATAGTTCCTTTTAAACGTAAAGACGTAGAGGAATATTTCTTAGTATGGACAACTACTCCTTGGACACTAGCAGCTAACGTTGCGTTAACTGTGCATCCAGAGGTAACTTATGTTAAAGCCAAGGCTAATGAGAAAATTTATTATGTTGCTCAAAATCTAGCTAAAAAAGTATTAGGGGAAGAATTTGAAGTCCTAGAAGAATTAAAAGGTAAAGATTTAGAGTATGTGGAATACGAGCAATTAATGCCATTTGAACAAACAGATAAAAAGGCGTTTTTTGTAACTTTAGCTGATTATGTAACCACAGAAGATGGTACTGGTATAGTTCATAGTGCCCCAGCTTTTGGTGAAGACGACTATCAAGTAGGAAGAAAATATGATTTACCTGTATTACAGCCGGTAGACGAAGAAGGAAAATATACAACTACTCCTTGGCAAGGTAGATTCGTTATTGATTGTGATGTAGATATTATTAAATGGTTACATGGTGAAGAAAAATTATTCCATAAGGAAAAATTTGAACATAATTATCCTCATTGCTGGAGATGTACTACACCTTTATTATATTACGGAAAACCAAGTTGGTACATTGAAATGACTAAGCTTAAAGATCAGTTAATAGCTAATAATAATTCTGTGAATTGGTTTCCGGATTATATAGGAGAAAAGCGTTTTGGAAACTGGCTTGAAAATCTAAATGATTGGGCTATATCTAGAGAACGTTATTGGGGAACCCCTTTAAATATTTGGAGATGTGAATGCGGTCATACTACATCTGTAGGTTCTAGAAAAGAGTTAGCAGAAAAAGCGATTGAAAATATTGATGAGTCAATAGAATTACACAGACCATATGTGGACGATGTTCATATAAAATGTGATAAATGCGAGAAAACAATGACCAGGGTGAAAGAGGTAATAGACTGTTGGTTTGATAGTGGAGCTATGCCTTTTGCACAGGTTCATTATCCATTTGAAAATAAGGATAAATTTGATGAATTATTCCCAGCAGACTTTATCTGTGAAGGAATCGACCAAACTAGAGGATGGTTTTACTCACTCCTTGCTATTTCTACCTTTGTAAAAGGATCATCACCTTATAAAAATGTATTAGTAAACGATCTGATTTTAGACAAAGAAGGCAAAAAAATGTCTAAATCTAGAGGAAATACTGTAGATCCTTTTGAAATGTTTGATAAACATGGAGCAGATGCTTTAAGATGGTACTTATTACATGTGTCTCCAGCATGGACTCCTACAAAGTTTGATCTTGAGGGTTTAAAAGAAGTTCAAAGTAAATTTTTATCTACAATTCAAAACGTATATGCATTTTTCACTTTATATGCAAATATTGATGGCGTAGATATTAACGATTTCTTTATTGAATACAAGGATCGCCCTGAACTTGATAGATGGATTTTATCAAAATATAATAACTTAATTGCTGAAGTTAAAAATGATATGGATGTATTTGATTTAACAAAAGCTGTGCGTAAAATCCAAGACTTCTTAAATGAAGACTTATCAAATTGGTATATTAGAAGAGCTAGACGGAGATTTTGGGCTACTGAATTAACTCAGGATAAAAAAGCAGTTTATAATACTACGTATGAAATTTTAATCGGGGTTTCAAAATTAATTGCACCATTTGCGCCATTTATTTCTGAGGAAATTTATCAAAATCTAACTGGAGAAATGTCTGTACATTTAGCTGACTATCCAATGGTTAATAAAGATTTAATCCAAAAAGATATCGAAAAAAGAATGGATTTAGTTAGAGATTTAGTAGGACTTGGAAGAGCTGCAAGAGCTAAGGCTAAGATTAAGGTGCGTCAGCCTTTACAAAAAATATTAGTAGATGGAAAATTTGAAGACTTAATTTCAGATTTAATTCCATTAATTGATGAAGAGTTAAATATTAAAGAAGTTATATTTGAAAAGAACCTAAGTGATTTTATGGACTTTAGTTTAAAACCAAACTTTAAAACAGCTGGACCTATTTTAGGTAAGAAAATCAAACTATTAGGTAAAGCATTAGCTGATTTAGATCCAGCTAAAGTAGTACCTGAATTAGAAGCAGGAAAAAATATCGAGATTGATTTAGAAGGAGAAGTTACAGCTATCTCTAAAGAATTTGTTATGATTAACATCAATGCTAAAGAAGGCTTTACCGTAGAGATGGAAAATAACTTATTTGTTATCCTTGATACTACTTTAAACGAAGAGTTAATTAGTGAAGGTTTAGCAAGAGAGTTTATTTCTAAAGTACAACAAATGAGAAAAGGTAACGGGTATGAAGTAGCAGACAATATTAATATTTTCTTTGATGGTGATGCAGAAATAGCTAAGGCTGTCGATGTTCATAAAGAGTATATTATGCAAGAAACCTTAGCAGTTAAGATTGAAAAGGTAACTGATGATAGCATGGAAAAACAGAATTTAAATGAGCATAATACAGGAGTTAAATTAGAAAGAATATAATTTCTGTGCAAAATATTAATTAATATTTAAGCGGACTTCTCAAATTTGGAGAAGTCCCTTTTATAAAATAATAAGACGAAAAATTTCAAGAAGATACTTTTTAAAAATAACTTTTGATTTATTATAAGAGCTATTTATAAAGGGTATAATTTTAGGGGGAAAAATTATGAAAATTGAAAAAGTAAATTTAGTTTATTTTAGTCCTACTAAGTCAACTAAGAAAATAGTTAATAGTATAGCAGCCAGTTTTAACACGGAAATTGTTGATTACGATTATACGCATAAAATTAATAGTAAGGATGTTCCTTCTTTTGGAAGCAATGAGTTGGTTATTATAGGGTCACCTGTTTATGGTGGTAGAGTAGCAGGGGTAGCAGAGTCATTTTTTAAAAGCTTAAAAGGTAATAATACGCCTGTAGTGCCTGTAGTAGTTTATGGTAATAGGGATTTTGAAGATGCTTTATTAGAATTATCGGATTATCTTAAGGAGAATAATTTCAAGATGATAGGCGCAGGCGCTTTTGTTGCTGAACATTCCTATGGTAGAGAAATCGCAGGGGGTAGACCAGACACTGAAGATATTAATATTGCAAAGCTTTTGGGTGAAGAGATAAAGAAAAGATTAGAATCAGTAACTGATTTAAGTGAAATACAAGAAATTAAAGTAAGTGGAAACCACCCATATAAAGAAAGGCCACCAGTTGGAGAACCTTGGGCTCCAATAACAACAGATGATTGTACTGAGTGCGGTATTTGTGTGAGCGCTTGTCCTATGGCAATTGTGAGTCCTAAAAATCCACGTGAAATCACTAATTCCCAGCTATGTATTCATTGCTGTAGCTGTATCAAAGCTTGTCCTTATGATGCCAAACTCTTTACAGCTGAACCTTATAAAAAGATAAAACAGTTTTTACTTGATAATTGTAGTTCGGTTAATAAAAAACCAAAGTTATTTATTTAGAATATAATTAAGAATATTTTGAGGAAAAACCCAAATTGTCTGTTTAGTATTAACTAAAAAGACTCCAAGCAAAAAAAGTAAAGTGTAGCTTATAAAGTAGACATATAAAAAATTCTACCTATAAGCTACACTAAATTGCAGGAGCTTTTTTAAAATTGAGCCTGATATAAATTATAGTAAACACCTTGATTTTTCATTAAGGAATCATGAGTTCCTTCTTCGACAATACCATCTTCAGTTAAAACTAAAATTCTCTGGGCATGTTTAATGGTTCCTAATCTATGGGCAATTATTAAAGTAGTACGATCTTTAGTGAGTTTATTAAAAGATTCTTGAATTATTTTTTCGGTCTCGTTGTCTAAAGCCGAAGTAGCTTCATCAAGAATTAAGATACTAGGGTTTTTTAAAAATAATCTCGCTATTGATAGTCTTTGCTTTTGACCCCCAGATAATTTAGTTCCTCTTTCTCCGATATAAGTGTCATATCCATCTTCTAAAGCCATAATAAACTCGTGAGCATTTGCAGCTTTAGCTGCGTTAATTATCTCTTTATTTGTGGCATCCCTTTTACCATAAGAGATATTATCCCGTACAGAACCAGAAAAAAGAAATACATCTTGCTGGATAATACCCATATTTTCACGTAAAGAGTGCTGCGTAATATTTCTAATATCTAAATCATCAATTTTTATACTGCCACTATCAACTTCATAAAGCCTTGGAATTAAATTAGATAAAGTAGTTTTCCCGCTCCCGGAAGGGCCTACAATAGCAATCATTTCTTTAGGATTTATGGTTAAATTGATATCTTTAAGGACAGCTTTATTTTTTGTATAACTAAAGTTAACATTATCAAAAGTAATTTTACCGGTAACCTTATTAAGGGTGATCGCTTCTTTAGAATCAGTAATTTCAGGCTGTAAATCTAAGGATTCCATAAATCTTCTAAATCCAGCCATTCCTCTTTGATATATTTCCATCAAATCCACAATTTTTCTAATTGGTTTCATAAACATGGATACATAAAGGAAAAATCCTACAAATTCCCCTACTTTGAGTTGATTATAGTAAATTAAAGCTCCTCCGATGACTAGTACACTTAGATTAATTAGATTACTGATAAAATCGATTCCCGCATAAAAAGAGCCCATAACTTTAAAAGATCTTTCTTTGGTTTCTTTAAAAGACTTATTACCTAAATCAAATTTTTCTTCTTCAAATGCTTCATTTGTATAGGTTTTTACTGTTCTAATTCCGGAAATACTATCTTCAGCTTGTGCATTAATATCAGCAATTCTCAAACGCATTTCCATAAAAATTTCGCGCATTTTCTTGTTTTTTACGGTCGCAAAATAAATTAAAATAAGAACATATAGAGTTACTACTAAGGATAACTGCCAGTTAATTGAAAACAAGATAGCTAAAGAACCCACAATTGTCACAGAAGCTATAAAGGTATCCTCAGGTCCATGATGAGCAAGTTCAGATATTTCATTCAAGTCATTTACAAGTCTAGACATGACATGTCCAGTTTTTGTATTATCAAAATAGCTAAAAGGTAATTTGTTAATATGGTGAAATAAATCTTTTCGCATATCGTATTCTAACCTTATACCAAGTACATGTCCCCAATAAGTAACTATGTAATAGAGAATGTATTTTAAAATGTAGAGAAATAAAAGACCAGCTCCAACCCATATAATCAGAGTAATGTTTTTGTTAGGCAAAAGATCATCAATAAATATTCTAACTATAGAAGGAAAAGCTAAATCTAATAAAGACATTAAAAAGGCACATGAAAAATCAAGCACAAATAATGGTAAATGGTTTTTATAATATTTTGCAAAACGTTTAAGCACTGTTATACTCCTTTATATTCTTTTTGGGAAGTTATTTTGGAAACTAAATGTTATTATAACATAAGTGAAAGCATTTAATAAATTAAGCAAAAGGTAGGTTGAAAATGAAGTTTAACTATAATGATCAAACTATTGAATTTACAGTAATTTATCGTAAAAGAAAAACTATAGAAATAAATATAAGTCCACCTGACATAATAACTGTTATATCTCCTATGTACATTGATGAAGAAAAACTCTTAAATGCTGTGAAATCAAAAGCTAAGTGGATTGTGAAAAAACTATCTGAACTTAAAGAAATTACACATCTTAAAATCGATAAAGAATATGTAAATGGAGAATTATTTTTATTTCTAGGTAGAGATTATCCCCTCTATATTACAATAGATGAAAAGATAAAAAGAACGGAAATAACTCTATATCAAGAAAGAATTCATCTAACCAGTAGTACTAATGAAAAAGATCAGCTTAGGGATACTATGCAAAAATGGTATAAAGAAAAGGCTTTAGAAAAAATCACAGAGCGGATTAACCATTATCAAGAATATATTGAAGTTAGACCTAATTTAGTAAGAATCAAGGATCAAAAGAAACGCTGGGGAAGTTGCAGTTCAAAAAGAAATCTTAATTTTAACCTGCGCTGTATAATGGCGCCTCTTGAGGTACTGGATTATATAATTGTACATGAAATGTGTCATTTGGTTCATTTTAATCATTCCAAAGAGTTTTGGATTTTGGTAAAGAGTATTATCCCTGATTATGAAAACCATCGCCAGTGGTTAAAAATTAATGGAATTAGGATGGAATTGTAAAATACTTCTTGTTAATTAAGCTATCAAATGGTATAATAACTAGATTAGTAGTTTAGTTAGGGAACAAAATAATAATATAAACCCAATATTTTTATTAGATGCCTTCCATCATTTTGTTATAAATAAAGGATTTGCTGAAATCCTATTTGTAACGAAACCCATAAATATTCCAATGATTTAATGAAAGTAAATTCATCCACTCTTGAATTATCCATTTTCAATATGAATTATTTAATATTTAATTATTTTACTAATAGCACGTCGTTAGTTGTTTTTTTGTGTAAAAAAACATGGTGATTTGATGTGTCTAAATTTAAAGACCGGTATAGACATTTTAGATCCAAAATTTAGAACTAGAAAGTCTAAATAGATATAAGGCTTTTTTAGTGTGAAATTTAAAATAAAATTAGAAAAAGAGGTTAGAATTTTGACAAAGGAAGTTATATTAGCGTTAGTTGGTTTATTCTTGATTACATCATTTACAAATATTTTAGCAACACTTAAAACAATGTTAATTTCAAAAAAGATTATGAATCCAGTGTATTTTGTAGTATTTTTAGATGCTTTAATTTTTGCTACAGTAGTTACTAAAGTAACAAGTTCGGTAGGATTTCATTATACAGTTGCATATGGATTAGGGAGAACGGCAGGAGTATATATTGGAAGTAAACTTGAAGAGCGTTTAGCTCTTGGAATATTAGAGGTCGATATATTTTTTAATAATAAAAGTAAAATGACAAGTGTTGCCGAAAGTCTGAGAGAAGAAGGATATACGGTTAATAATTATCTAGCAAGTGGATATCACGAAGATGTACGATATAAAGTAGAAGTGGTTATTAAAAGAAAAGAATTTAAAGTTTTAGAGAAAATTCTAGATGAATGTGGTGTGCAGAATCCAACCCTTAAAATAAAGAATTTAAGTAAAGTAGAAGGTAAAATAACGACAACTAGAACACAGATGACATAGGAATAATTTTTCCCAGAGGATGTACGATATTTGCTATAATGGTAATAATGTATAATTCTTAAAAAGGAAGTGAAGTAAATGAATGAACAATTTCAAGCTGTTATGGAAAAGAAAAATATTCTAGAAAGTAAAAAACCTATTCCAGAAGATAATCTAAAGGTAATTAAGGAAAAAGTTTGGTTAGAGTGGATTTATAATTCATTGGCTTTAGATGGAAATAGCTTAACTTTAAATGAGACTAAAGATGTATTAGAAGGAAAAGTATTGGATAGTAAAACTCCACGGGAGCAACAGGAAGTATTAAATCATAAGGAAGTTATTGAATATATTGAAAATTTAGTAGCTAAAAAAGAACCCCTAAAAGAAGAGCAATTACAAGAAATTAATAAATTGCTTTTAGGAGGCATATCAAATAAGTTTGCTGGATTTTATAAAAACCATGAAGACGTTGTAGCAGGAGATGACCGTTCTGCTACAGCTTATGCAACAGTAGAATATGATATGCAGAAATTAATGACTTGGTATGAGGAAAATAAAGATGAGTTTAATTTTGTAGAACTTTCTGCTTATATGCATGGTCTTTTTCTAGGTATAAGTCCATTTGTAGTTGATAATGGAAAGACAGCAAGATTTCTATTATCATTAGAATTGATGAAGGGTGGATACCCACCACTTGTAATTACCAAAGAAAATGGAGTAAAATATCGCGCATCTTTAGAAAGAGCTAATATAACTGGTGATTATGAGTACTTTCTTCAATACTTACTGTCAGAACTGGACAAAAGTTTAGATTTATATTTAGAAAACTTATAAGTAAGTTAATAATTAATAATTAAAAGCATAAAGTCTATTATATAAACGAGGGAGGGGAATAAATGATTAAATGGAGAGAAGAATATAGTACAGGTGTACAAAGTATTGATGAACAACATAAAAAATTAATTGAAATAGCTGATCGGGCTTTTAAACTTTTAAAAGATGATTTTTGTGTTGATAAATATGATAAAATTGTCAGCATTTTAGAGGAATTAAAAGATTACACTGTATATCATTTCCAGTCGGAAGAAGAATATATGATGAGCATTAGATATAAGAAACTATTTTCTCATAAAGCCCTACATGAAAAGTTTATTGAAAAGATTAATGAAGTTGATTTTAATAAGATAGATGAAGATCAAAATGAGTACATACTTGGGATTTTAGAATTTATAGTTACTTGGATTGAAAATCATATCTTGGGTAATGATAAATTAATAGGAAAAGATTAGATTAAATTGCAAAAGGATCCTTATAAAAGTAAATGTCATAAAAATACTCCCCTTTAAAGTAACAGATTTATTTTTCAATCTGTCTACCTAAAGGGGAGTTTATTAATTTTTGTCCTACATGTTTTTTATTAAATTATAGAAGCTAATAAAAGAGCCTCTTCATTATTTTGATAAATCATAGGAAACTGCTCAATTGGAAGAGGATTTTTTCCTAATCCGACTTCGAATGTATAACCTGGCTTTCTATACTCTAGTATAAACCAATCTTTAAACCCGGAATAAGAAGTTATTCCATAAGTTTGGGCTAATTCATAACCAGTAGCTTTTGCAAAAGCTTCGCCAATTTTTCTTGCTTCGGCTGAGGCCATATTCTCAAAGTCCCAATAAATTTCTTGACCTTGAGAGTGATAAGCAAGGGTAAGTCTAAAATCGTGTTGTTTTACAAAATTAACAACTGCCTGAGTTTCTGGCTCAGATAATGGCGCAGGACCAGAGTACCTAGTAGGACCAGGACCATAAATACCTAATGCTTCTTCAGCTTCTTTTCCTTCTTGCCATTTAGCAGGGTAATTATGATTTAAATCTACTCCTCTTATATTTGCCTGCCAAACTTTACTGAAATCTTTACTTCCTTTATTCCATTTAATTAAATTGTTGTAGTATGGAAAACTTGGGTCTAATCCATTTAATACTAAATTTACACCATCTGGGTTTACCATAGGCATAATGTAAATACTGCTTTCTTTCCAGATTTGATCTAAATTATAACCACGCAAAATCTTTCCATCAGTATAACTTTTTAGAAAATTTTCTGTAAATTTCATCAATAAAGGACTGGTAATCCATTCTAGCGCATGGTGAGCTGCGTTATAGAAAACTTCATTTTTTCCGGTACCTAATCTGATATAATAAAGGTTTTTTCCTAAAACACTTTTACCGACTACTCCTACTTCTATAAAAGGATATCTTGCTTTTAAACCTTCAATATCTCTTTTCAAAATTTCATAAGTATAATCAATTTTAGTATCAATAAGATCAATACCATAAGGGATTGTTAGACGTTGACCTATGTAAAGATTATCTGGATCTATTCCTGGATTTGCTGCAATAATTTTACCTACGGTTGTATAATAGTTGCGGGCAATTTTCCAAAGAGTATCACCTTTTTGAACATAATAAATATCATAACCTTTTAAAAATTTTTCAAGTACTGTATAGGTATTTGGCCCTATTATACCATCTGGAGTGAGATTATTATCTTTTTGAAAACTTCTTACAGCTTTAAATGTTTTCGTTCCATAATATCCATCTATGGGTCCAGGATTATATCCAATTTGCACCAATAATGATTGAATTTCTTTGACAACAGTTCCCTTTGAACCTATTTTTAAAATCATGTATATTCTCCTTAGTATTTTTTACTAGTTTATGCATTTAAGCGAATTGTGTGCCTGGACTAAATTAATTTTTATAATGTAGCCAAATTTATTTTTAAAACTTCTTCCATAAACTACATATTATTATTTTGATTTATATAATATAATGTGAGTACAATGGATAAAATAACATTGGATAAATCCAATAGTATATATTATGGAGGAATAGTAATGAGTAAAAGCAATGATTTGACGATGAAAAATGAAGTAGCATGGGATAAATATTCTGAGGAAGACTTACAAAAGGTTTTTAGTTTAAGTGAGAGATATAAAGAATTTATGTCTAAATGTAAAACTGAAAGGGAATGTGTGACAGAATTTGTTCGACTTGCAAAAGCAAGAGGATATAAAAATTTAGATGAAATAATAAAAAATGGAGAAAAATTAAAAGCTGGTGATAAGGTTTATGCAAATAATATGGGCAAAACTTTAGCTATGTTTGTTATTGGAAAGGAGCCTTTAGAAAAGGGTCTTAAAATTTTAGGCGCCCATGTAGATTCACCAAGACTTGATTTAAAACAAAATCCCTTATATGAAGATGCTGATTTAGCTTTATTTGATACTCATTATTATGGAGGAGTAAAAAAATATCAGTGGGTAACCTTACCTTTAGCTATTCACGGTGTAGTTGCTAAAAAGGATGGCACTGTTGTAGAAATTGTTATTGGAGAAGATGATAATGATCCGGTTGTAGGCGTATCAGATCTATTGATTCATTTAGCAACTGATCAATTAGGTAAAAAAGGTAACAAGGTCATTGAAGGGGAAGATTTAAATGTTTTAATAGGAAGTATTCCAATTAAAGATAAAGAAACAAAAGATAGAGTTAAGAAAAATATTTTACAGATTTTAAATGAAAAATATGGTATAGATGAAAGTGATTTTATCTCTGCTGAGCTAGAAATAGTACCAGCAGGAAAGGCAAGAGATTATGGTTTAGATAAAAGTATGGTTATGGCTTATGGTCATGATGATAGAATTTGTTCATATACCTCTTATGAAGCCTTGGTACAAATAGAAGAAATAGATAAAACATGTGTAGCCTTATTTGTCGATAAGGAGGAAATAGGTAGTGTCGGTGCAACTGGAATGCAATCAAAGTTCTTTGAAAATGCAGTAGCAGAAGTAATGGATAGAGTAGGAGATTATAGTGAACTAAAATTAAGAAGATGCTTAGCTAATTCTAAAATGCTATCTTCAGACGTTAGTGCTGCATTTGACCCTAATTATCCATCTGTAATGGAAAAGAAAAATGCAGCATTTTTTGGAAGAGGAATAGTATTTAATAAATATACAGGTTCAAGAGGAAAATCGGGATCAAATGATGCTAACGCAGAGTACATGGCCGAAATAAGACAAATGATGGATAAACATAATGTTACTTGGCAAACTGCTGAGCTTGGTAAAGTTGATCAAGGCGGCGGAGGGACTATAGCCTATATTTTAGCTCAATATAATATGGAGGTTATAGATTGTGGAGTTGCTTTACATAATATGCATGCTCCATGGGAGGTAGCAAGTAAGGCAGATATTTATGAAACCACTAGAGGCTATCATGCTTTTTTAATAGAAGCCTAGGATTTTTTAATTAGTGATTTATTGGAGAGAGAGAGATGGAAAATCAAATAAGAATATCTCTATATGATTTAGTGTTATGTGTTGCTAACACTTTTGATTTAACGAGCCCAGTGCTTATTAATCATCATAAGAGAACAGGGTATATAGCATTTACTATAGCCATGGAAATGGGATTGCCTCTTAATGAGCAAGTTAATATTCTTTATGCAGGTTTGCTACATGATTGTGGATCTTTTGACACGACAAAGAAAAAGGAATTAGTAAAATTTAAGTTTTCAGAGGAAATCAAAGAGCGAAACTATCATGGTTATTTAGGTTACTTATTATTAAAGGATTATGAACCCTTTTCTGAGGTAGCAGATATAGTTAAATATCATCATGTTTACTGGTCTGAACGTGATGATATGCAGGAAAGGGTTTTACTTGGTAGTAATATTTTGCATTTAGCTGACCGCATAGAAATCCTAATTGATAAAGATAAATCTATATTAGATCAGGTAGATGATATTATAGATATCATCGAGCGAGAAAAAGGTGTAATGTTTTCACCTCTAGCTGTAGAGGCCTTCAAAAACTTAAGCGTTAAGGAAAGTTTTTGGTTTTATCTAAATACAAATTTCGTAGAATCTTTTATTGAAAGTAAAGATATTAGTACAAAGTTAGAGCTTACGACTAAAGACATTCTAAGATTAGGTAATTTACTACATAAAATCATAGATTATAGAAATAAATTTACTGCTACACATTCTGTAGGTGTATCAATAAGTAGTGCACAATTAGCACAAGTTATGGGCTTTAATAATAAAGAATGTGAAATGATGAAAATAGCAGGACTAATTCATGATATGGGAAAGTTAGCTATACCTCCAGATATTATAGAAAAACCGGGTAAATTAACAAAGCAGGAATATAATATTATGAAAAGTCATACTTTTTATTCTTATAATATTTTAAATAAAATAAATGAATTAAAAACCATTAATGAGTGGGCTTCTTTTCACCATGAACGTCTAGATGGATCTGGATATCCTTTTCGTTTAACCGATAAAGAGCTTTCAAAAGGTTCTAAAATTATGGCAGTAGCTGATGTTTTTACAGCCTTATCTGAAGATAGACCATATAGAGCTGGAATGTCTACAGGAGAAGTAGGGCGAATTCTTCAAACTATGGCTAATGATTTTAAACTAGATAAAGAAGTAGTGTCGATTTTAAAAAATAATTATGCCCAAATAGATTCTTTGCGTATTGAAGCTCAACTTAAAGCTGAAAAAGAATATACAAAATTCGAACAAGAAATATTATTTAATTATTATTAAATAATATTTTATCGGGGACAATATAATTGGAGCTAAAACTAAGTTGTAGTTATGTTTTTAAGGAGGTAATAAATAGTGGCTAAAACTTCATTTATAGTAAGAAAGGATCCTAAATATAAGGTGCGTGAAGTGAATAGATGTAAAGTCTGTGGTCGACCACGTGCTTATATGCGTAAGTTTGGATTATGTCGAGTATGTTTTAGGAAATTTGCATACGAAGGACAATTACCGGGAGTAACAAAATCAAGTTGGTAAAATTATCAAGGCTGAAATTAATAAAGAGTGTAAACAATACAAAACCCATAAATATATCTAAGGTTTTACCTTTTTCTAAAGGGTAAAACCTTTTTAATTTTGATGAGATTTTAAAATAAATAAATCACGGACAAGAAAACTGAAGGATATAGAAATTTTTTATCGAATATATAAATGTAGATATAGAAAGTTTAATGAAAGGTAGGTGTAAAAAGCATATTTCAAAAAATCAGGCATATTAAATAAAGGGAATGCTAATATTGCAATTATTAATATACTATTATTGGAGGAATTATCATGCAAATAGAGTATGAAATAACGAATGACGATATACTAGACTTTAAAATGCATACAGCCGAAAATACTAAATCGATACAACAATATTTATATTTTAGTCGCTATGTTGTAGCTTGTATTTTTTTAGCTACTCCTTTTATTATAAATGGATTTAGAGGAGATTCTTTAAATAAATTATTACCTTTATTTACGATACCATTTTTTTTATGGATTATTTTTTATCCTGTTTATCATAAAAACAAGTATAAAAGATTTTTTACAAAAAATATGGAAAAGGGCAAAGATTATAAAGAACTAATTGGAAAACATAGCGTAACAGTTGGCCCCAAAAAGGTAATTGATATAAATACAAAAGGTGAATCTAAATTTAAATGGAATGAAGTTGTTAAAGTAGATAAAAACAAACAGAATGCTTTTATTTATACTTCTGAGACTAAGGCTATTATTATTCCAGCAAGAACATTTGAAAATCAAAATAGTTTTAATGAATTTATAAAGACAATAAAAAAATATTTTAACGAAGCAAAACATAAATGAAACAATTAAATTAGTGCAAACTTTATTTTAAATCTCAAGAAAACATCTCTTTTAAACATTATAGAGGTGTTTTTTGTGTTTTTCTTGTGTTTTATATAAAAGGTTATCACCCTTAAAGAAATTACTCATACCCTATAATAAAAAAAGAAAGGGTGGTGTTTTATGGAAATACAATTATCATTGATACATTGGATATATTTATTTTTTGTTTTTCTAATAATGGCCATTATGATTATGAGAAGAGACACAAGTTTAGCTTGTATAATCGGGATATTTTTAATAGGTTTTACAGTCAATCACTCCATACCAGAATCTATAATTGGAGTGTTTAATAGTTTTGTATATGCTATTACGAGTCTTTTACCTACAATATTAATTATTTCAGTTATAGTATCGATGAGTAAAATACTTACAGAAACAGGGATTAATGAGGTTATGATTACTCCTTTTGCTAAGATAATTCATACACCGACAATGGCGTATTGGGTTATAGGTTTAGTGATGATGGTTATATCTTGGTTTTTCTGGCCTTCACCAGCTGTTGCCTTAATTGGTGCTGTGCTTATTCCTGTAGCCATAAAGGCTGGATTACCTGCATTAGGGGGAGCTATGGCTATGAACTTATTTGGTCATGGGATAGCCTTATCGAGTGACTTTGTTATTCAAGGAGCTCCAAAGCTTACAGCTGATGCTGCTGGTATTCCTGTTGAAAGTGTTATCACAGCAAGTATGCCTTTAGTGTTAATTATGGGTATTGTGACAACTGTGACAGCATTTATTTTAATTAAAAGAGATATGAAAAATGGAAGCTTAGTAAACGAACAAATTGAGGATGATAGTAAAGATGAAGAGGTAATAGATATAAAAGGCAATATAAGCATCTCTTGGAAAAGGATATTTGCTATTTCAATACCTATAATATTTATAATTAACGTACTAATTATGAATAGGTTAGAATTAAGAGGAGGAGATGCAACTGCATTAATTGGAGGGTCGGCAATATTTATTTTATTGCTAATATCCATTAAAACTCATAGGGGGAACTCTCTAGAAGAAATAACTAGATATATTATTCATGGATTACAATTTGGTTTCAAGGTTTTTGGTCCAGTTATTCCAATTGCAGCATTCTTTTATTTAGGGGATGAAGGTTTTATTTCAATATTTGGGAATATTTTACCGGAAAATTCACATGGAATTGTAAATGACTTAGGTATAGCTTTAGCTCATTCAGTACCGTTAAATGAAGTACTTAGTGTTATTACTTTAACTATAGTTGGAGCTATCACAGGTCTTGATGGTTCTGGATTTTCTGGTATTTCTCTGGCGGGATCTGTAGCTAAATTGTTTTCAACAGCCTTAGGTAGCGAGTCAGCAACAGCTACATTAACTGCTCTAGGTCAAATTAGTGGTATTTGGGTAGGTGGAGGAACCTTAATTCCTTGGGCACTAATTCCTGTAGCTGCTATTTGTAAGGTGAGTCCTTTTGATTTAGCAAGAAGAAATTTAATTCCTGTATTAGTTGGTTTAATTGTCACCACATTTTCAGCTTTATTTTTCTTATAACTTAACAAAGAATATTTAGTTTAAAAAGGAACCTACATGGTTCCTTTTTTTAATCTATAAGGTTAAAAGCATCTTTTCCAGCTCCTGTAGCTTTTAAAAAGATTGCTACATTACCCTCTAGACCTTTTTCCATATAATCTGTCCTAACTTTATCATAAGGGGTATGAGCATATTGCTCTTGCATTGGAGAATATCCGATAGTAGGTTTTTTATCTATCCCAGCTGTTTTACTGCCGTCGGTTCCAAAATCCCAATAACCAAATTTAACTTCTTGACCAACTTCTTTAAGTGCTTCAGCGCAGGCTATAGTAAATCCATGCTCTTTAGATATTTTCCAAGGATTCATATCTCTTTTAGCCTCTAGTTCTATACCTGTATAGGACCTTTCAATAGTTGATTTAACTTTAGCATCAGCTTTAAATTCAGGGTCAATTAAACTTAATTCGTTAATTAAGTTATCCATTTCTTGTTTTACAAAAGCTGCATCTTCACCAGGAATTGTACGTCTATCGATAGTAAGTATACAGCGATCAGGAACAATGGCAAGTTCACCTGGTAAACATTCAATTACGTTTAAAGAAATAGAAGCTTGCCCTAAATCTTCATCCCTTGGAAGAGCGGGGTATAATTCATCTTTTATTTTTGAGATAAGTGGCATTGCTTTATAAACAGCATTAACGCCAAGCCAAGGAGCACTTCCGTGAGATGTTCTACCATAAACTGTTACAAGCAAATCAACATGACCTCTATGGCCTAAATATAATTTAAGAGAAGTTGCTTCAGAAGAAACAACTGCATCATAATCTAAACCCTTTTCCTTAAAAGTTTTATCAATTAAATAAGTCATACCTATTAAAGAGGCAGGTTCCTCTTGCACCACACCTGTATACATAAAATTACCCTTAATTTTATAACCCATATCTCGTAGTTTAAGTAAAATAAAGCCTGCATATATTTGACAAGCATGCCCTGCTTTTACATCTGAAGCAGCTCTGCCATGAATACACTCTGTAAGTTCAGTTAGTGTTTTTTCTTGATTACTAATTTCGCATATATCAATTTTGCCCCCGTAGGGATCATATCCTTCCCAATTAGAATAGTTACCAGGGCTCACATGATCCATGTGAGAGTTATACATAATTGTAGGTCCAGGTTCTGTACCTTTGATGATACCAACAATATTACCTAAATCATCACGAAAAAAATCATCATATTTTAATTCTGCCATCTTATTTAATAAAACTTCGGCTAAATCCTGCTCTTGACCACTGATACTAGGGATTTTAATTAATTCCTGCGTAAATTTAACAATTTCAGGCTTTAGTTGTTTAGCTAATTGACTAACTTTAGTATAAATATCAGTCAAATTTTTCAACTCCTTTTCTTTTTTTATATATATACAGGCTAAAATAGATTTATGAATACTTCTTTGGCTTTTACCATAAGAAATTGGTTATATAGGATATAAAAAACTACTAGAGCAGTATAATGAAAAGTTGTTTAAATAAAAATATAGAAATGATATGATATAAATATAAGTAATCCGATAGATAAGCTAGAACACATGTAATGTATAAGGCTTGCATATATGTAAATAGACTGAAAATATAAGTTAAATTTTTAAAAATTCAAACTATATTTATTAAAGAGATTTTTCTAAAAATTTAAAAAATGGAGGAAGCTAGATGAATAACCAAGAGAAGTTAGAACAAGGAGAGAAAATGTCTAGAAGACGTTTCCTTAAATTGTTGTCCGGAGTAGGGGTAGTAGGTGCAACAGGTACTTTATCTGGTTGTCTAGTAAAGGAAGAAACCGTTGCAGGAAAAGGCTGGTTACCAAATCAATACCAAAAACCTAGTTCTTGGCCTGTGCAAGTAAGAGGACGTGTTCCAATTGACCCAGATTCACCATCACTTGTACGGGATGATCAAAAGTGTATTTTATGTGGTCAGTGTTTAGAAGTTTGCGAAAAGGTACAGTCAGTTTTTGGTTATTATGAATTACCTATTAAAGATGATTTTGTATGTGTTAATTGCGGTCAGTGCACATTATGGTGCCCAACTTCAGCAATCAGTGAAAAGTCTGAAATACAAAAGGTAAAAGATGCTATTAATGACCCTAATAAGGTAGTATTTGTCCAAACTGCTCCATCTACAAGAGTTGGTCTTGGGGAAGAATTTGGATTACCAGCTGGAACTTGGGTGCAAGGACAACAGGTTGCGGCCCTTAGAAGAGTTGGCTTTGATAAGGTCTTTGACACCAATTTTACTGCGGATTTGACAATAATGGAAGAAGGATCAGAGCTCGTAAAAAGAATAACTAATAAAGAAGTAACTCCTCAAATTACATCTTGTTGCCCAGGATGGGTAAAATTTTGCGAATATTATTATTCGGATCTTTTAGATCACCTTTCTTCAGCAAAGTCACCACAACAAATGTTTGGAGCAGTACTAAAAACATATTATGCTAAAAAGAACAATGTTGATCCTGAAAAAATATTCTCGGTTTCTATTATGCCTTGTACGGCTAAAAAGTTTGAAAAAGAAAGACCAGAATTTAATTCAGCAGGACAGTATTGGAAAAATAAAAATATTCGTGATGTAGATGCTAGTTTAACAACTAGAGAATTAGCAGTTTTAATTAAGGAAAATGATATAGATTTAACCAAATTACCTGAAGAAAATTACGACCCAATGATGGGTGCAGGTTCTGGTGCAGGATTAATTTTTGGTAATACAGGTGGGGTTATGGAAGCGGCAGTTCGTTCAGCATATTTCTTAATTACAGAGCAAAAAGCACCTGAAGCACTCTTTAAGTTAGCTCCGATAAGGGGATTAGAGGGTATTAAAGAGGCAACACTCAATGTTCCAGGTGTAGGTGATGTAAAGGTAGCAGTAGTACACGGTCTAAATAATGCAAGAATAGTTATGGATGAAGTTAGAGCTGGAAAGTCACCTTATCACTTTATAGAAATTATGGCTTGTCCAGGCGGATGTATTTCTGGAGGTGGGCAGCCTAGAACTTCTGTTCCACCATCAGATGAAGTACGTAAACAACGTATAG
Source organism: Desulfonispora thiosulfatigenes DSM 11270 (assembly GCF_900176035.1). Classification (NCBI taxonomy): domain Bacteria; kingdom Bacillati; phylum Bacillota; class Clostridia; order Eubacteriales; family Peptococcaceae; genus Desulfonispora; species Desulfonispora thiosulfatigenes. The sequence goes on from NZ_FWWT01000020.1 coordinate 19,939, forward strand.
CAACAATGTATAATAAAGATGCATCTTATGTTTTACGTGAAAGCCATGAAAACCCAGAAATTAAAAAGCTATATCAAGATTTCCTTGAACAGCCACTCAGTCATATTGCTCATGATTTACTTCATACAAAGTATACAGAAAGAAAAGGAAATTTAAAGGCTAAAAAATTAGTATAGAGGTGGAGGTTAAATAAATGGGTAAAGCAGTATTAGTAGATATTACAAAATGTGTAGGCTGTGGTAGCTGTACTGTTGCTTGTAAGATGTGGAATGATTTAAAGTATGAAAAGGATTCTCCTGTCATAGGAGAAAAAACAACTTTAAATAGTAAAACCTGGACAACAATTTCGCATAAAAAGATAAAAAAGGATGGAAAAGAAGTATGGCGTTTTGTAAAAAACCAGTGTATGCATTGCGTAGATCCAGCGTGCGCTTCTGCTTGTATCACTAAAGCACTTTCTAAAAATCCTGATGGTTCAGTAGTTTATAATCCTAGTGTTTGTGTAGGTTGCCGTTATTGTATGCTTGCTTGTCCTTTTGAAGTGCCTAAGTATGAGTGGAACAAGGTTCTTCCAAATGTGGCTAAATGTCAAATGTGTAGCACGAAAATAGCTAATGGTGAGTCGCCAGCATGTGCAAGTGTCTGTCCGACAAATGCTTTAACCTATGGTGAACGCCAAGAAATAGTTAAACTTGCGAAAGAAAGAATAATGAAAGATCCTAGTTATGTTAAGCATATTTATGGGGAAAAAGAAGCAGGTGGGACATCTTGGCTATATATTTCCGATATTCCGTTTGAAAAATTAGGCTTTAAAACTAATTTATCAGAAGTTGCGTTACCAAAATATACACATGATTTCATCAAACTTACTCCACAATTATTTTTAGGTGGGGGAGCTTTGTTAACTGCTTTAAGTTTTTATACTAAACGCCGTAATGATGTATCAGAAGATAAAAAGAAAAAAGATTAAATCTATAAATAGGAGGCTATATTATGATGTCTCAAAAATGGAGCTTGAAAATAACTCCAATGAGAATAGGTTTATTTATATTAGTAGCTATTGGAGCGTTATCAGGTTTACTACGTATAGCTACAGGATTAGGTGCAACTACTAACTTAAATGATCAGTGGCCGTGGGGGTTATGGATTGGACTTGATTTAACTATGGTTGCTCTTGCTGGTGCTGGTTATAGTATGTGTTTAATGGCTCATGTACTACACATTGATAAATTTAAAATTTATGCTCGTCGTGGATTATTAATATCTTTTTTAGCATATATTTTAGTTTTGGTTACCTTGTTCTTAGAAATTGGTCGCTGGGATAATGCTCTTAGTCCGATTATAAACTGGGGTCATGAATCACCTTTGTTTGAAGTTGTAATTGCTATTATGATTTATATGGCTGTTCAAACCGTTGAAATTTTAGAAATTATTACTGAAAAAATATTTAAATCTTGGAATAAGTCTTTAAAGGCAATTATGCCAATAGTTGTTATCATTGGTTCATTAATACCATTTGGTCATCAAGCATCTTTAGGAGCTTTATATCTTTTAATGCTTGGTAAGCTGCATGGATTATGGTGGTCAACTATGATTCCTTGGCTTTTCCTTTTATCATCATTTTTTGCAGGCCCAGCTGTAATTGCATTAGATACTATTTGGTCTAGCAAAAAGTATAATCATTCAATTGACCTTAAATCCTTACAAAGTTTAATGAGGGTTTCTGGATACTTAATGGGTGGATATTTATTAATTAAAATTTATGATTTAATAAGATATGATGGATTTAGCTTATTATTTGCAGGAAGTTTTGAATCATTTATGTTTATATTAGAAATGGTTATTGGTATAATTATTCCAATAGTGTTATGTTTCTCTACTAAAAACATGACACTTTCTAAGATTAAAATGTTTAGTGTACTTACTGTAGCTGGAATTGCTTTAAATCGCTTTAATGTAGTAATTACAGGGATGTATAAATCTTTAGGTACTGGATATATTCCTTCTATTATTGAGTGGACTACAACAATTGGTATTTTTTCAGGAGTTATATTAGCATATATGTTTATAGTTGAAAACTTTAATATATATAAACATTCTGAAAATGATATCAAAGTAAATGGAAATTATTCTAAGGGAAATTTGAAAACAACAGAAATATAAAGAAAAAGGGACTATCTCAAATTAGAAAATTATTTCTAGGCTGAGATGCCCTTTTTTTATTATTTATTATTACCTCCACGGGTTTTTAAATATAAGTTTTCGATAAATGCTACACTATAATATAGTATAGTAGCAACTATACATAAAATAATTACACTAGTCATTACTTGGTCAAAGTTAAATACCTGGCTACCATAAATTATAAGATATCCTAAACCAGCTTGTGATACTAAGAATTCCCCCACGATAACCCCAACTAGAGTTAAACCTATATTAACTTTTAGAGCTGCTATAATTGCAGGTACACTTTCTGGAAAAACAACCTTAGTAAATACCTGCCATTTTGTAGCCCCAAAGGTTCTAACTAATTTAATATGATTAGGATTTACTTCAACAAATCCTGAAAACATAACGATAAAGGTTGTGATTACAGAAATGGCTAAGGCCATAATTATAATAGCAGGAAGACCATTACCTAACCACACAATAAATATCGGACCCAAAGCTATTTTTGGCATACTATTAAAAACAATTATAAAGGGATCTAAAAGCTTTGCTAAATATTTTGACCACCAAATCATGATTGCCATAAGTATTCCTAAAATAGTTCCTAAAATAAAACTAAATACTGTTTCTCCGACTGTGATACCGATATGAAGCCAAAGGGTACCCGTTTTAATCATTTTAACAATTTGGTTCCAGACAGCACTTGGCTGACTAGTAATAAAGGAATCTATATATTTATTTTCAGCTGCCCATTCCCACAAGCCAAAAATCATTAAAAGAATAAAAGCTTGTAAAATGAAGATGCTTAATAATCTGAGACGATAGTTTTTTAAGTATTCTGCATGCTCAATCGATGAAGCCCCACGCATAAAAAACTTATTATATAACTTTGTCATCTTTATGCAGCTCCTTCCATATAGTATTGAAATACTCATGGAACTTAGGGAGCTCTCTTATTTTAAAATTACTTAAATTTTCTCTGTCAAAAACAACTTCATGTTCGGCCTGTATATGAGCAGGCCTGTTGCTTAGAACTACTATTTTATCACACATTGCAATTGCTTCAGAAATATCATGAGTGACAAGTAAAACAGTTTTTCCTTCATTTCGTAAAATTGTTGATACTTCATCTTCAATCATTAATCTAGTTTGATAATCAAGTGCTGAAAAAGGCTCATCTAATAACAAAATAGAAGGATTAGTAGCTAAAGTTCTAACGAGTGCTACTCTTTGACGCATTCCTCCAGAAAGTTGATTAGGATAATGATGGATAAAGTCTTTTAATCCATAAGTTTCTAAAAGATTAATGACCTTTTTCTTGGCATCATTTATATTTAAACCTTGAATTTCAGGACCGATTAAACAATTTTCTAAAATAGTTCTCCACCCGAAAAGATAATCTTGCTGGAGCATATAATTTATCTCTTTAGAAACCCCCGTAATCTCCTTTCCATTTATATATACATTGCCTTTTGTTGGCTTTAATAATCCTGCAACCAGGGAAAGGAGGGTGCTTTTTCCACTACCACTAGGGCCAACTATTCCAATGAATTCTCCTTGATTTACTTTCAAGGATAAATCTTTTAAGGCATGAACTTCAGAGGAATAAGTGTAATAAGTGAGACTTACATTATCAAGAAATATTTTGGACATATTTATTTTCCCTCCTTAAGTTTTACTAAAGAGCCTAGTGTAGAAACTAGACTCTTTAGCATGTTTATTTAGTTTAAGGTAACGGAATTTCTTTGATAGTTTTTTCAGCAAAGCTGTTATTAACTATTTGTTCAAATGGAATTTTTGTATCTAGTTCGCCACCCTTAATCATTACATCTTGTAATCTTTCAATTGCTTCTTTTTGCACTAGTGGATTAGGTGCCCAAGATTCTTGTTCTTTATAACGGTTAACAGCTTTGATAATAATGTCTAAGTCATCTTCAGGGAAAAATGATTTTATACTATTTGCAATTTCTTCGGCTGTATGATTAGCACACCAAATTTGACCTTTATAAACAGCGTTCGTAAATTTTTGGACAGTTTCAGGATTATCTTTAAGGTAGGATTCTGTAGCCATAAATACTGTATATGCTAGCTTTCCAGCTTCTGTTCCAAAAGAAGCAACTACGTATCCATTATTTTCTTTTTCTAACTTTGATGCATTAGGCTCGAATAACTGAATAAAGTCTCCTGTACCACCTTTAAAGGCTCCAGTAGTAGCATCAAAGGCAATGTTTTGAATAATATCTACATCCTTGTTAGGCGTAATTCCATTTTTATTAAGCGTGTATTCCATAACCATTTGTGGGATACCTCCACGCCTACCACCAACAATTTCTTTTCCTTTTAAATCAGAAAACTTAAAATTAGGGATATTATTACGTGAAACGAGGAATGAACCATCTGTTTGAGTTAATTGAGCAAAGTTGATAATTTTTTCATTAGAACCTTGTTTAACTACATAGACAGAAGTTTCAGACCCTATTAAGCCAATATCAGCAGTATTTGATACTAGGGCAGTCATAGATTTATCCCCACCCCAACCCGTTTGTAGTTTTATATCTATACCTTCATCGGCAAATATCCCTTCATTTATTGCTACATATTGTGGTGCATAAAAAATTGATCTAACTACTTCATTTAAGCGTACTGTTTTAAGATCCTTATTATCTGAAACTTTTTCTGTAGAGCCACATCCCATAAATATTAAGGAAAAGGATAAAACTAATGTTAAAAGAATCAATGAAACCTTTCTGCGATTATTCAACTTTTTTCCTCCTTTTATTAGATAAAATTTATAGTTAATTATATTCAAATCGAAATTTTATGTTACTAAATATGAGTCTTTTTATAAAAATGTAGGTTAAATTTAAGAATAAATAACTTATGGGAGAATAGGATAGTCAAGAGGTGGTAGACATTGAAAAAGAAATATTATTATAAAAAAAATACTAAAGATAGATTAAACTTAAAAGGTTTGTGGCAAGGTATAGTTATTGCGGCTATAACCTTTATGGTAATCATGTTTATTGGGGTAGGAAGTGTTTTAGCTTTTGTTCCTGATAGCACTATATACTCCCTTCATGAAATACCAAAATTATTTCTCTGGGTTGCCTTTTTTTTAAGTGGTTACATAGCAGCTTTAAAATCAGGTTATAAGGGATGGCAACATGGTTTAGCTGCTGGAATATCCCTTGGAATAATATCTTTATTATTTATGATTGCAATTTTTCCTTTGAGCATGATATTAGAAGTAATGATTTTATATTTATTTGCATCGATTATTTTAGGTGTTTCAGGTGGAATAGTAGGATTAAGGTCGACAACTACTGTGAAAAAAACATATTCATTAACGGAATTTAAAAAACAAAGTTCAAAGCAACTTGACAGTCAAAGATAATAAAGCTAATATTAAGGTAACTGAAAACTGTTAATTGCGTTGATGATGAGGAATAGTAAGGTGGTACCACGGAAGAATATACCTCTTTCGTCCTTAGATAAGGATGAAAGAGGTTTTTTTATAATGATCGCAAGGAGGAAGAATTAATGTCAGAGCAAAAGAATTTATCAAAAACGTACGATCCTAAAGTTGTAGAGGAAAAATGGTATCAACATTGGGAAAATAGCAATTATTTTAAAGCTGATGCAGATATAAATAAACCACATTTCTCAATTGTTATGCCTCCACCTAATGTAACAGGTATGCTTCATTTAGGACATGCTTTAGATAATACATTACAAGATATATTAACGCGTTATAAGAGGATGAGAGGGTTTAACACCCTTTGGTTACCAGGTACTGATCATGCTGGAATAGCAACTCAAGCAAGAGTGGAGGCGCAGCTTAGCTCTGAGGGTACATCTAAAGATGAACTTGGACGAGAAAAGTTTATAGAAAAGGCATGGCAATGGAAAGAAGAATATGGTAGCACTATAACAAAGCAATTACGAAAACTAGGTACTTCTTGTGATTGGAGCAGAGAGAGATTTACTATGGATGAGGGATGCTCTGAAGCTGTTAAAGAGGTATTTGTGCGATTATATAATAAAGGACTAATTTACCAAGGTAATTATATTGTAAACTGGTGTCCTCATTGTGAAACTACCATTTCAGATATTGAAGTAGAGCATGTTGATGAAGATGGTAAACTGTATTATATAAAATATCTTACAGAAGATGGTACGGATTTTCTTACTATAGCAACTACTCGTCCTGAAACAATGTTTGGCGATACAGCGGTAGCAGTTCATCCAGAAGATACAAGATACGCTCATTTAATAGGAACTAATTTGGTTTTACCTTTTGTGAATAAACCTATTCCGATAATTGCAGATACTTATGTGGAAAGTGAATTTGGAACAGGAGCAGTTAAAATAACACCAGCTCATGATCCTAATGACTTTGAAATGGGTAAAAGACACAATCTTAGCGAAGTTGTTGTCATAGATTCAAAAGGTATTATGAATGATAATGCAGGTATGTTTTCTGGCATGGATAGATATGAGTGCCGTAAAAAGGTAATTGAAGAATTAGAAAAACAAGGTCTACTAATAAAAGCAGATGATCATGGACATGCTGTTGGTCATTGTTATCGCTGCAGCACCGTTATTGAACCAAGAGTATCTAAACAATGGTTTGTAAAAATGCAGCCTTTAGCAGAACCAGCAATAAAGGTTGTAAAAGAAGGTAAGGTTAAATTTGTACCTGAGAGATTTTCTAAAGTTTATCTTGATTGGTTAGATAATATTAGAGATTGGTGTATATCACGTCAATTATGGTGGGGTCATCGCATTCCAGTATGGTATTGCCAGGATTGTGATGAATTAATTTGTACAAAAGATGAGCCTAAGGTTTGCCCAAAATGTGAATCTACTCATTTAGAACAAGATAAGGATGTTTTAGATACTTGGTTTAGTTCTGGTTTATGGCCATTTTCTACTTTGGGTTGGCCACAGGATACTAAAGATTTACAAAGGTATTATCCAACTAGTGTATTAGTAACTGGCAGAGACATTATTTTCTTTTGGGTAGCTAGAATGATTTTTACTTCTTTAGAATTTATGGGAGAAGTACCTTTTAAAGAAGTATTTATTCATGGATTAGTGCTTGATGCAAAAGGAAGAAAAATGAGTAAATCTTTAGGAAATGGTGTTGACCCATTAGAGGTTATTGAGCAAAATGGAGCTGACGTTTTAAGATTTATGCTTATTACCGGTAATACTCCTGGTAATGATATTCGCTTCCAGTTTGAAAGATTAGAATCGGCTCGTAACTTTGCTAATAAAATTTGGAATGCAACTCGTTTTGTCTTAATGAACTTAGACGATTATGAAGAAGGTAAATTTACACCTGAATACAATATGTCAGACAAGTGGATTTTAAGCCGCTATAATTCTACAATTAAAGATGTCACAAGATATCTAGAAAATTATGAACTTGGTGAAGCAGGAAGAAAATTATATGACTTTATTTGGAATGAATTTTGTGATTGGTATGTCGAATTAGCTAAAGCAAGGTTATATAATAAAGAAAATACTGCAGTGAGATATACCGCACAAAATGTTTTAGCAACTGTACTAAAAGGCACTATGGAGCTATTGCATCCTGTAATGCCGTTTTTAACCGAAGAAATATGGCAGGTGTTACCGCATGAAGGTGAAACAATTATGCTTACTTCATGGCCAGAAGAAAATGAGGATTTAATTAATTCCGAAATAGAAGAACAAATGAATTTAGCAATGGAAGTAATAAGAACTATCCGTAATTTAAGAAGTGAAGTTAATGTTCCCTTGGGTAAAAAGGCAGATTCTATTCTTATTACTCATAATGAAAAGTCGTTTAATATTTTAATGATGGCTAAAGAATATATTAAATCATTAGCAACTGTGGACAATTTAGAGATAGAAATTGAGATGAAAGATGAGCCTGAACAGTCTGTTTCTGCTGTAACTAAAGGGGTAGAAATATTTTTATCCTTAAAAGGCTTAGTCGATGTTGAAAAAGAAAAAGCACGTTTAAATAAAGAATTAGATAAAGTTAATAAAGAAATCGAGAGATTAGATAAAAAGTTATCTAACGAAGGATTTATCAGAAAAGCTCCAGCTGATGTAATTGAAAAAGAAAAAGAAAAATTAGTTTCGTATGGTGCAGATAAAGATGCTTTATTAGGTAGAATAAATAGTCTAGGTTAAATAAAGAGGCCTTTTGGTCTCTTTATTTGACTAAAGTAAAATATTTTAGTAATATTTTATTTAGAGATACAATTATGAATAAAAGAAAGGATTCTATTAATGAAGTATGATGAAGCATTAGAGTTTTTGCAGGGTTCAGGAAAATTTGGTATTAACTTAGGTCTTAATCGGGTTTCAGAATTATTAGAAAATTTAGATAATCCACATGAGAAAATAAAAATTATTCACATAGCGGGTACTAATGGTAAAGGTTCAGTGACTGCTATGTTAAATAGTATCTTAAGTCAAGCTGGTTTAAAGGTAGGGGTTTATACTTCGCCTCATCTCCATAGTTACACTGAAAGAATTAAAATAAATAATAGTTTTATTTCAGAAGAAGATTTTGCTCTTGAAATGGTAGAGCTTAAAGGTATATTGCCAAAGATAATAAAAAAGACAAATGATAACCCGACAGAATTTGAAATATTGACAGCAGTAGCTCTAAATTACTTTTATAAACAAAAAGTAGATATTGCTATCGTAGAAGTAGGAATGGGAGGACGTTTAGATTCTACTAATGTAGTAAATCCGATAATGTCGATCATAACTCCAATAGGTAAAGATCATGAAAACTTTTTAGGTGATACTTATGAAAAAATATCATTAGAAAAAGCAGGAATATTTAAAAAAGATACTCCTGTAGTAATAGGTAAACAAAGAGAAGAGTGTAAAAATGTTTTAATTAGTGAGGCAAAGAAAAAAGATTGTCCAGTTTATTTTGTAGATAAAGTAAAGGTAAAGGAACTTCTGTATACTGAATTAGGTCAAAAATTAGAAGTTATCTCTGAGAATTTTACAAATGAAATTTTCTTATCTTTATTAGGCGATCATCAAAGGGAGAATATGAAGATAGTTTTAACTGCTATTAAACTATTAAGTGATCAAGGTCTTTTAATTAGTAAAGATAATATAAAAATTGGACTTAAAAATGTTAAATGGCCAGGGAGACTAGAACTTATTATAGGAAAAAGAAAGTTTGTATTTGATGGGGCTCACAATCCGCAAGGAGCACAGGCACTAAGAGATTCATTACCGAAGTATTTTAAATATGACAATTTAATCATAATACTAGGTATTTTAGAAGATAAAGATCAAGAAAGAATACTTGAACAAATTATACCTTTAGCAAAAACTTTTATTGTTACGAAACCTGCTAATTTTCGTACAGATAACTGGCAAAATGTAGCACAGATAATTAAAAGAAAATCTAGTGCACAGGTTATTATAGAAGAACAAGTAGAATCTGCAATAAATAAAGCAAATGAACTTACAAATAAAGGAGACCTTATTTGTATAACGGGTTCTTTATATTTAATAGGTGAGGCTAGAGAGTATGTTCTAAAAAACCTTTTTCCCGCATAAATTATAGTTAATTAGTAATAGCTGGAGGGAAAATCGTGGTAATTAAAAGAAAAATCTTAATAATAATTGTTGTCTGTTTTATTATTGCTACTTCAATAGTTACTGTTAAATTTTTAGGGAATTTCTACCTTGAACGGCTTTCGCAGACGGACAACCAATATGTTGCTCCAACTACTCAAAAAATAATGGTTTTAAGGTTAGAGCCTTATTCTTTTCATACTATTCAATTAGGGATATTTCCTGAAAAGAATCAAGCAAATGAAATAAAAAAGAAATTAATAGGCATAGGTTTATACCCATATATAACTAAAAGTGCACCTTACAAGGTCTGGCTTGGATGCTTTAGTGAAATTGAAAAAGGCGAAGACTTAGTGAAATACTTAACAACTAAAGGCTTTGAAGCTTTTATTGGAAAAGGACTTGTTAATGATAGGGCACTAAAATTTCCAAGTGAAAATATTTTCATGAAAGAAAAATATTCACCATTTATAGGTAAATACAATTTAATTATAAGTCATTCTTTAAAAATGTTTAAATCAACTAAATATGAAGATTACGATGCAGAAACTTGGCAAGATATGATATCTAAAATACAATTAGAAATTGACGAAGTGGCAAAAGAAACCGATGAAATATTAGCAATAGATGAAAGTGCAGATTTTAGAGATAATCTTAAAATTATTAGACAAACAACAAATAATTACTCACAGGCTCTTAATCAGCTTAAAGAGGATAGCCAGGATAAAAAGGTATTATATTGTCAAGGCTATCTACTTGAATTAATAGCTTCATATCATAGTTTAATAACTGAAAGCAACTCGAAACTAGGAATTAATTAGTTTTTACTTATTTTTCAAGTGATATGTTATAATTATCACAAAAAGGGGGGATGTTGATTGAAGTCACTAAAAATTCCAGAAGCTACAGTTATGCGATTGTCTGTATATTCTAGATTTTTGACTAGAGTCCAAGAAAAAGGAGTAGTCAATATTTCTTCGGGTGAGATTGCGGAAGGTATAGGAGGTAGTCCGGCTCAAGTAAGAAAGGATTTGGCATATTTTGGGGAATTTGGCACACGTGGTGTTGGTTATAATGCAAATGAGCTTAACCATCATATTATGAAAATTCTGGGCTTGGGAGAAAAATGGCCTGTTGCGATTATAGGAGCTGGTAATTTAGGATCTGCTCTTACACAATACAAAGGTTTTATCGATAGAGGTTTTAAGGTTGTAGCAATCTTTGATAATGATTTAAATAAAATAGGATTAACGCTAAATGGCATTCCAGTATACTCGATAGCAGATATGGAAAAAATTATTAGAGAATTAGATGTAAAAATAGCCATAATAGCTGTACCGGCAGAACATGCTCAGGGCGTCGCTGACCACTTAGCAAATTGTAATGTAATGGCAATTCTTAATTTTGCTCAGCATGTTATATCTGTTCCAGAACACATTGAACTTAGGAATGTTGATTTAGCAGTTAATTTGGAAATTTTAACCTTCAATCTATCTTTACAAAAAGAAAAGGATAAGGAAAAATAGTTTGTAAAAATCTATATATTTATATTTTTTTATTACTTTTAAAATACTAGTCGATGTAAGAAAAGAGTAACATTCTTATATTGACTGGTATTTTTTTAATATTGCTGTAAACTTATTGTAATAAGCCAATAATTACAATAATATTATATATTGTTTGTTAAATTACCAGGTGTTAAACTTATCTTTAGATATATTAAAATGTTAAAGCTGTGAAAAGTTTTAATTAAGCTAAAGGGATAAATAAATATATGATTTTGGTTATATTATTAATATATAATATATAATCTAGCAAGTAGATTAGTTTTATTTTTTGAACTTGCTGTGGGATATAAAGTAGGAGGTCTAGTATATCTTGGAGATCATTTTAGCTTCGGCATCCCCTAGGAGATCTAAACTGTTAACACAAATTGGGGTTACTCATAAGGTTCATGTAAGTAATGTAGAAGAAAACTATACAGAAGGAATAGATCCTAAAGTATGGGTTAAGGATATTGCTTTGTTAAAAGCCTTAGAAGTTGCAAAGTTCTATAAAAAAGGAATAGTTATTGGTGCTGACACTATAGTGGTAAAGGATGGATTCATTCTAGGTAAGCCAGAAGATGAAAGAATGGCCATGAAAATGCTTGAGTTTCTATCAGGAGATACTCATGAGGTCATGACGGGGATTGCTCTAGTAAATGCCAAAGATCCTAATCAATCATATACCCACGTAGAGACAACAAAGGTGCTATTTAGAAAATTAAATTCCTTAGAAATAAGTAATTATGTTAATACAAAGGAGCCAATGGATAAAGCTGGATCCTATGCAATACAGGGTGTGGGAACTTTGTTCGTAGAAGGTATAGAAGGATGCTATAATAATGTAGTTGGATTACCACTAAATCGTTTAGCACAAATGCTAAAGAGGTTTAATGTGGAGGTTTTAAATGTCCATAACAATTGATAAATTAACATTAAAAGAATATCCTGAAGAGCTGCAACCACGAGAAAGGCTAGATAAATATGGAGTTAGGGCTTTAAGTGATCGTGAACTAATAGCAATTCTTTTAACGACTGGTTCAACTAAAAAAACTGCCTTAGAAATAGCTGAACAAGTATTAACTAGGCATAATGGACTCAGAGGAATACTGGACATATCTTTAGAAGAATTATCTTCTTTTGATGGTATAGGAATAGCAAAGGCTTCAAGAATCATTAGCGCAGTTGAAATAGGAAAAAGAATAAGTTTAAAGGGTCAAGAATTTAAACCAACTATTAAAAGCCCTGAAGATGTAGCTAACTTATTAATGGAGAAAATGCGTTATTTAGATCGGGAACACTTTAAAGTGATTTTGTTAAATACAAAGGGTCAAGTAATAAAGTGTGAAACTATTTCTATAGGAACCTTAAACAGTTCTTTGGTGCATCCTAGGGAACTTTTTAAAATTGCGATTAGGCGTAGTGCGGCATCAATAATTTTAGTACATAATCACCCTAGTGGTGATACAAGTCCTAGTAGAGAAGACATACAGGTTACTAAAAAGATTATGGAAGCCGGAAAATTATTGGATATAAAGGTTTTAGATCATATTATAATTGGTGATAAAAGCTTTTTAAGTTTAAAGGAAAAGGCGTTAATATAGGAAGGGGAATATAAAATTGTTTTTTTCAAAGGATATTGGTATTGACCTAGGAACGGCTAATAGTATCGTGTTTTATAAAGGTAAAGGAATTTGTTTAAATGAGCCATCGGTAGTAGCAATCCAAAAGGATATCGGCAAAGTACTTGCTGTTGGCGAAGAGGCAAAACAAATGATTGGTAGAACTCCAGGAAATGTAATTGCCGTTAGACCCATGAAGGATGGAGTAATTGCTGATTTTGAAGTGACTTATAGTATGCTAAAGTATTTTTTAGAAAAGGTACTAAATTCTAAAAATATATTTTTAAGACCAAGAGTAGTTATTTGTGTGCCTTCAGGAGTTACATCGGTTGAAGAAAGAGCAGTTAAGGATGCAGCATTACAAGCAGGGGCTAAAGAAGCTTATTTAATAGAAGAACCTATGGCAGCCGCAATTGGTGCTGGATTACCTGTTCATGAGCCTAAAGGAAGTATGATAATAGATATAGGTGGGGGAACTAGCGATGTTGCTATTATTTCTTTAGGAGGGATAGTAGTTAGTCGGTCTATTAGAATAGCTGGAGATGAAATGGATGAAGCAATTGTTCAATATATAAAGAAAAATTACAACTTAATGATAGGTGATCGCACAGCGGAAGACATAAAGATGCACATAGGTGCAACATATAATATAGAAATTGATGAAGAATACGATATAAGAGGAAGAGATTTGGTAAGTGGATTACCTAAGAATATATCTATTCCTGCAAGTGAAATACAAGTAGCTCTTAAAGAAACAGTTGATAGCATTCTTGATACTATTAGGAATTGTTTAGAATCAGCACCCCCTGAATTAGCAGCTGATATAATGGATCATGGTATAGTTTTAGCTGGTGGGGGAGCACTTCTTAAGGGATTAGATCAATTAATTAGAGACGAAACTGGAATGCCTGTTCATATAGCTGAAAACCCATTATCTTGTGTAGCCTTAGGAACAGGAAAGGTACTAGAAAATATTGAAATTCTTAAGAATATTAGAAGAATTGGTTAATATTTAGTAATTAAAAGTTACTAGAGATAGGATAGGTGTAGAAATGTCTCGGAAAAGAAAAAAAAGTTACATTTTTATAATAGTATGTATAGTTCTTTTTGTAGTCTTTTTAAATATTGCTAGATTAACTGGTGCAGAAAGAGATTCTCTTAGCAGCGTTGAGAAGGGAATTAAATATGTTGCTGCACCGATACAAAATGGTGCTACCTCTATTATCCAAAGTATAAAGGACTTTTTTGGAGTTTTTGAAGAGGTTGACTCTTTAAGGAAAGAAAATGCATCTTTAAAAGGACAAATTAGTAGAAAAAACAATCAAATTAATACCTTAAAAGATTATCAAATAGAAAATGTTCGTTTGCGTAATTTTCTAGAATATAAAGAAAATCATAGCCAAGACTTTAATGTAGCAACAGCAAAGGTAATAGCAAGAAATCCAGGAAACTGGTATAAAACTATAACTATTAACTTAGGAGCTGAGGATGGGATATTAAAAAATATGCCTATCATTACTCCTGATGGATTAGTAGGTAGGGTTATTAGTGTTGCTCCTAAAACTAGCGATGTTCTCTTAATATTAGATCAAGAAGGAGCAGTAGGGGCGAAAATATGGGAAACTAGAGATATACCTGGTGTTGTTGAGGGAAGTGGTGATGGTAGTTCCCTGCTTTCAATGATATATTTGCCACATGATGCAGACATTAAAATTGGCCATACAATAGTAACTTCGGGTTTAGGAGAAATATTTCCACAAGGGCTTAGAATAGGTACTATTATTGAGGTGCAAAATGATGAAAGTGGTCTTATGAAAAAAGCCAAAATTAAACCATTTGCAAACTTTAGTCGCTTAGAAGAAGTTTTAGTAATTTTAAAAGTTAAAAGTACTTATGTTGAAAAATTACCCGATATTGTAGAATCTGAAGATTTAACTGCACAACCTAATCAAGCTGAGGAGGAGTTGGTTCAGTGAAGGTAGCTATTTTGTTCCTCGTAGCTTTCATTAGCCTAATTCTAGAATCAACTGTTTTTAATGAGTTTACTTTACTGAAAATTAAGCCAGATTTACTATTAATATATGTGTCCTTATTTGCTTTACAAAAAGGTAGTAAAAAAGGAGCTAGCTTTGGTTTTGGAATAGGTCTATTAGAAGATTTATTTATGGCTAAATTTATCGGAATGAACGCTTTAGTCAAAGCAATAGTTGGTTTTGGAATTGGATTCTTGGAAAAACGTATTTACAAAGAAAATTTTTTAGTGCCTATAATCATGGTTATGGTAGGAACTATAATAGCAGGGTTTGGATTTTATATTTTATCCTTGATTTTAGGTATTCCTATAAGTATTAATCATTTTAAGGTAATTGTGCTACCGATGTTACTTTACAACATTTTATTAACTCCAATAATTAAATTTGTATTTTTCAAGACAAATATACGAAGATATTAATATTAGATAAAAGGAGGTTAGTCCTTGGATACCAAGCGAAAAAGATTTACGGATAGAAAAGTAAACACATACATTGTGCTAATCTCTATTTTGTTTTCCGTAATGATATTACGATTAGGATGGCTGCAATTAGTTCAAGCAGAATTATATAAAACAAGGGCGCTTGAAAATAGGGTGAGACTGATTCCTATACAAGCACCAAGAGGTAATTTAATGACAAGTGATGGAGTAGTATTAGCAACGGATTATCCTACTTATCAAGTCTCTTTAACTTATACCCCAAAATCAAAAGAAACAGATGTAGTTAAAAACTTAGTTGAAATTTTAGATGATCCGGAATTAACAGAAAAAAGTATTAATGAACTCATCAAAGAAAGATCTTCAAGATTATATGAACCTATTATTATAAAAAGAAATATTTCAATAGAAACTGTAACGAAATTAGAAAGTTACCGCAGTGAGTTGCCTGGTATGAGTATAGACCTTGCCCCACAAAGAACTTATTTATATAACGGATTAGCAGGGCATGCTTTAGGTTTTATAGGGGAAATCAGTAAAGATGAGCTTGGAAAAGAAGGTTACGAAAATTATAAATTAGGTGATCTTTTAGGAAAAGCTGGTGTTGAAAAAGAATATGATAAGTATATCAGAGGAAAAGATGGATTTCGTCAAGTAGAGGTTAATGCTAAAAACAGACCAATTAATGAAATGACTACTGTTTCTCCAGAAGCAGGAAATAATATTGTATTAACTTTAGATTATGATTTGCAAAAAACTATGGATGATTCTTTTGATTCTGTTCTTGCAAGTTTACAAAAAAATTCGCGTTCAAGAAAAGCGAATGCAGGTGCAGCTGTTCTTTTAGATATAAAGACAGGAAAGGTACTAGCTATGACGACTAGACCTAATGATAAAATTAGAATCCAAAACAAGGCTATCCAAGGTAGATATATCCCAGGATCAACACTTAAAATGATTACGGGAATGGCTGCTTTGGAACAAGGAATAAATACTAATGAAAAAATCAAATGTTCAGGAAGATATTGGAAAAAACCATATATAAAATGTACAGGAGTACATGGTTATTTAAATTATTATGATGCAATTGCAAAATCCTGTAATGTTTATTTCCAGGAAATGGGGAGAAGGGTAACGGTAGAAAACTTTTCACTTATGGGAAAAGAAATGGGATTAGATAGGCCTACGGGGATAGATCTTCCTTTTGAAAATTTAGGAGATAACCCATTTCAAGGCTTACCAACAAGTGAAAAGAGGACTCAATATTTTGAGTGGGCTAAAAAAGTAACAAATGAATCTCATAAGAAAAAAATTCAAGAAAAAGAAGAAGAATTTAATAGAATGATTGCTGCTACTAAAAATGAAAAGGATAAGGAAAAGATTCGTAAAGATAAAAAAAATACTTTAGCAAGGTTAAATGCACAGTGGAAAATTGATTTAAAATGGAATTCTAATTGGCATGAAGTAGATACATTTAATATTGCTATAGGTCAAGGCAGGCAAAACTATACACCAATACAACTTGCAAATTATGTAGCAACTATTGCAAATAATGGAAAAAGATACAAACCTTATATTGTTCAAAGAATAGTTGATGCAAAAGGTAAGGTTGTAAAAGATTTTGCACCTGAGGTTTCAGCTATTGCTAATGTATCACCAAAAACCCTTGCTGAAACTAAAAAGGCTATGTTAAGAACTACTGATCCAGGTGGAACGGCCTCTTTTCTATTTAATAGATTCCCTCCTGAGTACAAGGTAGGAGCAAAAACGGGGACAGCACAACCTGGACAAGGTTACGGTAAAGGTGAATATAACGGTGTATTTGTAGCTTTTGCCCCAGCAAATGATCCTCAAATAGCATTTGCAGGCGTTGTAGAGTACGGGTATAGCGGTGGAGGATCAGCTGGATTAATAGCAAAAGCTGTTTTTGAAGAGTATTTTAATTTAAATAAAAAAGAAAGTATAGAGGAAACAAAGATTCCAGGTAATTTACGTGTCGATTAATAAATAATTAGAATAAAAGATATAAAGAAGTAAATATTTTGTCTTCTTATGACAAAATAAAGGGGAAAAAAACCATCCGTTATATGCAGGGATTGCTAGTGCTTTGTAGAATTAACTCACTAGAAGAATAATCAATTTGTACTTGTAATTATTAACAAAAATATAATATTTTAGGTAGAATAGGTGGGCAATTGAAATGGAAGCAATCGAGTTTAAGGGTAAGAAGGAAGGAGTATTTGTTTTATTAGATTGTTCATTAGAATTTGATTATCTTTGCAATAAAATTACAGAAAAGATAAAAAATGCAGATTCGTTTTTGGGAAAAGGTATGGAAATAATAATTTCATTACACAATACTGATCTAAATATGGAAAACAGAAATAAATTAAAAAGTTTATTTGAATCTTTAGATTTAATAGTAAAAAAAATTATACCACCGATTGAAGAAAATATAATAAATATATCTGAAAAAATAGGTGTATTTCAGGATATAATAGAGGATGAAGATAGTATCTTAACAAATGGGCCGACATTAGTTCTAAAAAAGAGTTTGCGTTCAGGTCAAAATATAAGTCACAATGGTACAATAATTATTTTTGGTGATGTTAACCCCGGAGCAGAAGTAGTCGCTGAAGGACATATTATTGTTATAGGTGCACTTAGAGGTATAGCTCACGCAGGTGTAAAGGGAAACGATAAGGCGATTGTTTTTGCTTTTAGACTACAGCCAACTCAGCTTAGAATTGCCGAAATAATAACCAGAGCCCCAGATGGAGATCAAATGATTCCAAATGATCCTGAAGTCGCTAGAATAAAAGACAAAAGAGTAATCATTGAAAAATACGCTTAAAGCAAGGGGGATATAGTATGGGTGAGGTTATTGTAATTACATCAGGTAAGGGTGGTGTAGGGAAAACTACAACCACGGCTAATATTGGAACGGCTCTAGCGGCTATAGGAAAAAAGGTAGTGTTACTTGATACGGATATAGGACTTAGAAATTTAGATGTTATAATGGGATTAGAAAATAGAATTGTTTATGACATAGTAGATGTAGCTCATAAAAATTGCAAACTTAAGCAAGCTTTAATTAAAGATAAACGTTTTGCTGGTTTATATTTGATACCAGCGGCTCAAACTAAAGATAAAAATGCTATTTGTGCTGAAGATATGGACAAACTATGCGAGGAATTGAAGCAAGATTTTGAATATGTAATAATTGACTGTCCGGCAGGAATAGAGCAAGGATTTAAAAATGCTATATCAGGAGCAGATAAAGCATTTGTTGTAACCACTCCAGAAGTATCTGCAGTTCGAGATGCTGACCGTATCATTGGTCTATTAGAAGCAAATAGTTTAAAAGATCCTAAACTAATTATCAATAGAATTCGTCCAGAAATGGTTAAACGTGGAGACATGATGAATATTGATGATATGATCGATATATTGGCCATTGACATGATTGGAGTTGTGCCGGAGGATGAATATATAGTAGTGTCGAGTAACAAAGGTGAACCAGCTGTTTTGGATATGAATTCTAAGGCAGGACAAGCATATCGAAATATTGCCAAGCGTATTTTAGGAGAGAATGTACCTTTAGTCAATTTAGAACAAGAGGAGTCTGTCTTAACTAAGTTTAAAAGGTTATTAGGATTTAAAGGGTAAAGGAGGGGTGAATATGCATAGTTTTTTGAAAAGTCTTTTGGGAAAAGATTCTTCTGCTGGATCAAAAAATGTGGCAAAAGAAAGATTAAAACTTGTCTTAGTCCATGACCGTGCGACAATATCACCTAGCTTATTAAAAGATTTAAAAGAAGATTTAATAAGGGTTATATCTAATTACATGGAAATTGATCAAAAGGCTTTAGAGGTAGACTTGAATAATGAAGAAAATGAAGTCGCTTTAATAGCAAATATACCAATTATTAGAATGAAAAGAAATTACATGGATTTACAAGCATAATAGATGAGGGTGGCAAAAAATGATTGAATATTATAAGAGAATATTAAAAAAACTTGATTATACCCTTGTTGGAACAGTAGCGCTCATCATTGTGATGAGCCTATTTGTTTTAAATAGTGCCACGACACATTTAGCTAGTTCTTTTTTATTAAAGCAAGTAATGTGGATTGTAATTGGAATATTAAGTGTTTTGGTAATGTTAAGGTTTAACTATACATTTTTGGAGAAGTATACAAAACAATTGTATGTTTTAAATATCCTTATTTTAATATCTGTTATGATTTTTGGTAAGGAAATTAAAGGAGCAAAGTCATGGATAGTATTACCGGGTGGACTTGGAAATATTCAACCCTCAGAACTATCAAAACTCTTATTAATAATTACATTTGCTAGTTTTCTTGCAAAAAATCAGGGAAAATTCAAAAGACTTACAAATTTTATACCAGCTTTTTTATTTGGTGCGATTCCTTTAGCTTTAATTTTAAAACAACCAGATTTGGGTACCACTTTAGTTTGTATTTTTATTATGGTTGGAATGATGTTTGTAGTAGGAGCTAACCCTGTAATTTTAGGAGTAACTTTTGGTGGTGGAACAGTATTTGCTCTATTTTACATATGGGGTTATCTTAAATATGACTGGTGGTTGCCATTAAAAAAATATCAGTTAAATCGGATTTTGGTACTTTTTGATTCTAGTATAGATCCAAGGGGAGCAGGATGGAATGTATGGCAATCCAAGATAGCTATAGGAAGTGGTGGTCTTTTTGGCAAGGGACTAGGTGAAGGTACTCAAAGTTTAGGAGAGTTTTTACCTGAACAATGGACTGATTTTATCTTTGCTGTGTTTGCTGAAGAATTCGGCTTTTTAGGAGCCGGTCTTTTACTTGTATTATTTTTCATTGTAATATATAGAGGTTTAAAAATAGCTAATCAATCTAATGATTTATTTGGTAGTTTAATAGTTGTTGGAGTATGTTCGATGTACGTATTCCATATTTTAGAGAACGTAGGAATGTGTATAGGGATAATGCCAGTTACAGGCATACCATTACCTTTTGTTAGTTATGGAGGTAGTGCCATGCTCACAAATATGCTTGGTTTAGGATTAATCTTGAACGTTTATGTAAATAATAGAAAAATGTTATTTTAATGCCGCAGATAGCGGCATTTTTTTATCTAAACTATTTTATTAATTAAGTTTATGGGGTATTATTTAGTTAATAACTATTTTTTTCAATTGAGGTGTGCAAATTGAATACGATACTTGTAATTGAAGATGATCCTAGTATTAGAGAACTTTTGGCTTTTAATTTAGAAAGAGAAGGATTTCAAGTAAAGCTTGTATCAGATGGACAAGAAGGTTTAGAAATGATTAAAAAAAATTGTCCAGATTTGCTAATTCTAGATTTAATGCTTCCCTTTATGGATGGAATGCAAATTTGTAGAAACTTAAGAAAGGATCAAAAATTAGCTCATTTACCTATAATTATGTTAACTGCAAAAGTAGAAGAAATTGATAAAGTACTAGGCCTTGAGATGGGTGCAGATGATTATGTTACGAAGCCATTTAGCATAAGAGAATTAATTTCTAGGGTTAAAGCTCTGATAAGAAGAAGCTCTAGTAGTACAATTACTAAAAAAGAAAATATACTAGTTCGTAGTTTTTTAAAAATAGACTTAGAAAGGTATAAAGTTTATGTAAAGGATAAAAAAATAGATTTAACTTATAAAGAGTTTCGGTTATTAAGTCTCTTGGCAGAAAACCCAGGCAAGGTATTTACTAGAGAGTATATTTTAGAGTATATATGGGGATATGAGTATCTAGGAGATACGAGAACCGTAGATGTTCATATAAGACATATAAGAAAAAAAATAGGGGAAAATTTATTAGAAACAGTAAGAGGTGTAGGTTATAAGTATAAAGAATAATTATACTTATCATTTGTGGTGCGAGTTAGATTTTATAAAAAATAAAATAGTAAAGCCTAGGTTTTTGTCGAAAAAGCAATTAACAAGTATAATTAACTATGTTACTATTAGTATTGTGCGAAATTTTCATAAACACTAACAAAAAATGAATACTTAATATTTTAAAATTTAGTAAAAAATCTGAGTGAAAGGCGGTTTACAATGGATGTAACCTGGCAGTATATTATATTTAATTTTGTAGGCGGCTTAGGTTTATTTTTATTTGGAATTAAGTCTATGTCAGATGGATTACAGTCTTCAGCTGGAGACCGGATGCGACTTATCCTTGAAAAGGGAACTAAGACTCCGATAAGAGGAGTTTTGACTGGGTGTTTAGTAACAGCCCTGATTCAAAGTAGTAGTGGAACTACCGTTTTAACAGTAGGATTAGTAAATGCAGGTCTTTTGCCTTTGCGCCAAGCTATTGGTGTAATAATGGGTGCCAATATTGGTACTACAGTAACAGCATATTTAATTGGTTTTAAACTAAAAGAATATTCGTTACCTATTTTAGCAATTGGTGTTTTATTTTTATTATTTAGTAAGAAAAAACGAATTATTTATCTAGGAGAAATACTATTTGGTTTTGGTGCCTTATTTTATGGCATGGATGTAATGGGACAAGGTTTAAAACATTTAAAGGATGCCCCATTTTTCTTAGATTTAATGATTGGCGTTGACAATAATCCTATAATGGGAGTTTTAATTGGTATTTTATTTACAGCTGTTGTTCAAAGTAGTAGTGCCACGATTGGGGTATTACAAGAACTTGCTAATCAAGGGGTAATTACTTATGGGCAAGCTATACCAATATTATTTGGAGACAATATTGGTACAACTGTAACTGCCGTTTTAGCGGGGATAGGAGCTAGTGTAGCTGCTAAAAGAGCCTCTTTAACGCACTTTTTATTTAATTTTATCGGAACATTAATTTTCTTACCCTTATTTTTATCAGGATGGTTTATTCCATTTGTAATCTTTGTTACAAATAACATTTTTGCTATATTGCCAGGATCAGCTGGATTATGGGAAACCCTTAATATTAAAATGCAAATAGCCCAAACACATGGAATATTTAATTTGTCTAACACATTAATTCAATTACCATTTGTTGCTCTACTTGCTATTATAGTTAGTAAAGTAATTCCAGGAGATGATTCAGCAATTACCGCTAGACCTGAATATTTAGAACCAAGATTACTTGATAATACTCCTGTAGCTTTAGCAAATGCTAGTAGAGAAACACTTAGAATGGGACGTATGACTAGTGAAATTTATAATCACTCCGTAGAATACTTTTTTACTAGAAAAGATGTAGATAAAAACATAGCTCTACAATATGAGGATATAGTAGATCAGTTAGAAGAAAAAATTACTGATTATGTATTAAAGGCTACATCAGGTCAAAATCTAAATGATATAA
Source organism: Desulfonispora thiosulfatigenes DSM 11270 (assembly GCF_900176035.1). Classification (NCBI taxonomy): domain Bacteria; kingdom Bacillati; phylum Bacillota; class Clostridia; order Eubacteriales; family Peptococcaceae; genus Desulfonispora; species Desulfonispora thiosulfatigenes. The sequence goes on from NZ_FWWT01000020.1 coordinate 42,707, forward strand.
TGTCTAATAGAAGCCATGCCATATTACATGCTGTAGGCGATTTTGAACGTGTAGGAGATCATTGTATCAATTTAGTGGAGTTAACTGATTATGTAATTGAACATAAAATTGCTTTTTCTTCAGGTGCATTAGATGATTTGTTAGAAATGATGAATAGAGTTAGTAATATTTTCTTAAAGTCTTTAGAGGCCTTTAAAACTGAAGACTATGATTTAGCACGAGAAGTTGTTAAGAATGATGATATTATTGATGAAATGGAAGATAAATTGCGTAAAAGTCATATTTTTAGGCTTAATAAGGAAACCTGTAATGGAACTTCAGGTGCAATTTATATTGAACTTTTAAGTAATTTAGAAAGAATAGGAGATCATTCAGTAAATATTGCTAAATATATATTAGAACAGGAATAAGAGATGGTTATAACCATCTCTTTTTTTATAATAATTTTTTACTTTAAATCAATTATACGAAGGAAGTGATATAATGAAATTTCGTATACGGACAAGGATAGTAATAACATATTTGTTGTTAATTGTTTTTTCTATGTCTATATTAGGTACAGGGTTAATTATTCTTTTAGAAAAATATTTTACAGATAAATTAGAAAATCAATTAGAAAGAGAAGGTTATTTAGTTTCTTCTATTATTTATGATGATCTATTAAAAGAGCAATATAGTGATATCGATAATATTGTCAAAAATATAGGTAAAAAGCTTAATACAAGAATCACAATAATATTAGCTGATGGTATGGTAGTAGCTGATTCTAACTATGAACGTAAAAAATTAGAAAACCATATTAATAGGCAAGAAGTACAAGAGGCCTTGCAGGGAAAAACTGGTATAGTAAAACGATTTAGTAGAACGGTCAATATAAATAATATGTATGTAGCACTCCCTATAAAGGCTAAGAACTCTTTTATAGGGGTAGTTCGACTTTCGTTACCTTTAACAGAAATAAATAAAACATTATTTAGTTTAACATTAATTTTAATTACTACTATTTTTATTGCAACTAGCATAGGTGTACTACTTAGTATTAGGTTATCAAAAACCATTATTGAACCAATTAAAGAAATTAGTAAAATTGCTGATAAAATAGCTAAAGGTGATTTAAAACAAAAAATATTTTGTCCTACACAAGATGAATTAGGTGCTCTCTCACGATCCATTAATGTTATGACAACATCATTAAAAGAAAAAATTATTGAAATAACATCTAGTAAAAATAGAATAGAGGCTATACTTAATAATATTTCAAGTGGTGTATTAGTTATTAACAAAGAAGGAATTGTCCAAGAATTAAATCCTCAAGTAGAAAAAATATTTGGAGTAAATAAAGAAAAAATTATTGGTGAAAATTTTCAAAAAATTATTAGAAATTATGATTTTCAGGAAAGCATAGAAAAGACAGTAAGTGAAAAGGTAAAAACTAATTGTGAATTAGCACCCATTTACCCAGGGAGGTGTATTTTAGAGGTATATATTACACCTATTATCCAAGAAAATAAAGTTAGGCAGGTAGCAATTATATTTCATGATATAACCTCGATTAGACAGGTTGAAAAAATGAAAAGTGATTTTATAGCAAATGCTTCTCATGAGTTAAGAACTCCAATCACAGCAATTAAAGGATTTTCAGAAACACTTTTATCTGGTGCAATGGAAGAAAAAGCTTTAAGGGAACGATTTATTGGGATAATTGATAAAGAAGCTGAACGCTTATGTTGTTTAACTAATGATTTATTAGATTTGTCTCAGTTAGAGAGACGAAATAAAGAAATAGATATGCAAGAAGAAGATATAACTTCATTATTAAAAGTATGTAGTAAAAGATTAGAAACTAAAGCAATTAATAATGAAATAAATATTAATTTAGATATTGCTAATGATTTACCTAAAATAAAGATAAATAAAAACAGTATTTATCAAGTTATAATAAATTTAATTGATAATGGTATTAAATATAATAAAAAAGGTGGAATTTTAAATATAACTGCCAAAGAAGAGGGTAGTTATTTACTAGTGAGTTTTAAAGATACTGGTATAGGTATTTCTAAAGAAGAATTACCACGTATTTTTGAACGCTTTTATAGGGTTGATAAAGCTCGTTCAAAAGAGATTGGGGGCACAGGACTAGGACTAAGTATTGTAAAACATATTTTAGATATGCAAAAGGTAAAAATAAGTGTAGAAAGTCAGTTAGATAAAGGAACTATGTTTACATTATATTTCAAATTAAAGGAGTAAATAGCAGATAATTTAAATAGGAAAAAAATTCGGGATCTGATCCCGAATTTTTTTTTAACACAATCTTAACAAATGTATAATGTGGATTTAATTTTAGTTTGTTATTTTTATTACAGACAAAATAAATAAAAGTTTTAGGGAGGAATATTAATGTTTAAAAAATTAAGTTTGCTTTTAGTTCTTATTTTATCTTTATCTGTATTTTTAGCAGGTTGTGGAGAAAAAGAAGAAATGGCTGATGATAAACAAGAAGGTTTAAGTGGCCGTTTAAAATTAGCAGGTTCAACTTCAGTACAGCCCTTAGCTGAAGAACTAGCAATGAGATTTATGGAATTAAATCCTAATGTAAAAATTGAAATTGCTGGTGGTGGATCAGGTGCTGGAATAGAATCTGTTGCTGGAAATGGTGTTGCTGATATTGGAATGGCTTCTAGAGAATTAAAAGAAGAAGAAAAAACTAATAATCAAGATATTAGGGCAATAGTAATTGCTAAAGATGGCTTAGCTGTTATAGTTCATCCTGATAATGAGGTAAGTGAGTTAAGTACAAAGCAGGTTAAAGACATATTTACAGGAGAAATAACTAATTGGAAAGATGTCGGCGGTAAGGATGCTGGTATTACGGTTATTAATAGAGAAGAAGGTTCAGGTACAAGAGGAGCATTCCAAGAGCTAGTATTAGGAAAAGAGGGTAATTATACCACGAAAGCTGCAATCCAAAATTCAACCGGGGCAGTAAAAGAAGCAGTTAAAGCTGATCCAAATTCAATTGGCTATATTTCAATGGGTTCTTTAAGTGAAGATGTAGTAGGAGTTGTAATTGATGGAGCTAACCCAACAACGGAAGCTGTAAAAGATGGTAAATACCCAATCTCAAGACCCTTTAACTTTATTATTAAAGTTGAAGCCCAAGGTTTAACTAAAGCATTTATTGACTGGGTTTTAGAAAATGAGGGTCAAAGTATGGTTAGCGAACAAGGATTCATTTCTCTCTAAAAAGGTGGATATATCCACCTTTTTCAACCTAGAGTAATATTTCTTAATGAGGTGGATTAATGAAAAAAAAATCTGAATTAATTGTAAAAATTATTTTGTTTTTTACATCTATAATAGCTGTATCTACAATAGTATTAATTACTTTTTTTATTTTCAAAACAGGACTACCGGTTATTCAAAAATATGGTCTTTGGAATTTTTTACTTGGCTCTACTTGGAATCCAACGAAAGAAATTTATGGAATTTTACCTATGGTTATTGGTACGTTTTATGTCACCTTTTTAGCACTAGTAATTGGAATCCCATTTGGTATATCTACAGCGGTTTACTTGGCCGAAATGTCTTCTGAACAAGCTAGTAAGATTATAAGACCTGCTATTGAACTTTTAGCTGGTATTCCTTCGGTAATATACGGTTTAGTTGGGATGGTTGTTCTTAATGATATTATGAGAAATATAGAGAGAAATTTATTGGGAAATATTTTACCTAAAGAATATCAATGGGGTTATAGTGTTTTAAGTGGTGGAATAATTTTAGCAATTATGATTTTACCAACAATAATTAATATCTCAGAAGATGCTCTTAGAAGCGTTCCTCGGAAATATAAAGAAGGTGCATTAGCTTTAGGAGCAACTCATTTACAAACAATCACCAAAGTAATAATCCCAGCAGCTAAATCTGGAATCGTTTCAGCTGTTGTCTTAGCTATGGGTAGAGCTCTTGGTGAAACAATGGCATTAATTATGGTTATTGGAAATATGCCTGCAATCCCTAAACATGGGCTGTTAAGTATATTTGCTCCTATTAGTAGTTTAACAGGAGTAATAGCCTTAGAAATGGGTTATGCTGGACCTAATCATAGGGCAGCTTTATTTGCTGTAGGGATAGTATTACTTTTTTTCATAGCTAGTTTAAATATATTTGCTATGTTTTTTATTCGCCGAGGAGGTGAAAAAGTATGATGTTAACAGTACCAAGGGGTAAGGAAAAAATAGCCTCTTTATTATTAACTTTAGCTGCTTTTTCTACGGTTTTAATTTTAATGATAATAATCGGATATGTAATTTTTCGGGGTATAAATCATATAAGTTTGGATTTTTTACTAGATCGCCCACGCAAGATGGGGTCTGAAGGTGGAATTTTTCCGGTAATAGTTGGTACTTTATATTATGCTATTTTGACTATTAGTATTGCAACTCCTATAGGTGTTGGAGCGGCAATTTATTTACAAGAATATACCAGAGGAAATACTTTAACTAAAATAATTAGATTTGGAACTGAAATTTTAGCTGGCATTCCTTCAATCATATTTGGTTTGTTTGGTTATGCTTTTTTTGTTGTTTTGCTTGAGGAATATACAAAAGGTTGGTCTTTGGTTTCAGGGTCATTAACAGCAACATGTATGATTTTACCGACTATTATTAGAACTTCCGAAGAAGCTTTAAAAACTGTTCCAAGTTCATTTAGAGAAGCAAGTTTATCATTAGGTGCTAATAGATGGCAGACCATTTATAAAGTTGTGCTGCCAACGGCTATTCCTGGGATATTAACAGGAATTATATTAGGAATAGGAAGAGCTATCGGAGAAACTGCAGCGTTATTATTAACTTTGGGTGGTACATTATTAAGTCCAGAATCGGCATTTGATGGAGCAAGAACCCTTTCTATGCATTTATATATGGTTGCTTTAGAAACGGGTAATATGGATGTTGCTTTTGCCACAGCGGTAGTGCTTATTATCCTAATTTTCATTATTAATTTTATCGCAAATTTTGTCATAAATAAAATAGTTGCTCATCAGAGGAGGTAATAAAATGAAAGTTAAATTATCCGCTCAAAACTTAAATTTACATTATGGTTCATTTCAAGCCTTAAAAGAAATTAATATAGATATTAAAGAAAAAGAAATAACAGCTTTCATTGGTCCTTCAGGTTGTGGAAAATCTACATTTTTAAGATCCTTAAATCGAATGAATGATTTAATTAAAGGCGTTACTATAGATGGAAATGTATTAATTGATAACCAGGATATTTATAGTTCTAAAATTGACGTTGTGGAATTGCGAAAAAAAGTAGGAATGGTCTTTCAAAGTCCTAATCCTTTTCCTATGTCAATTTATGATAATGTTGCTTATGGACCTCGTGTCCATGGTAATAAAAATAAGAGAAAGTTAAATGAAATAGTAGAAAAAAGTTTAAAACAAGCGGCTTTATGGGATGAAGTTAAAGATAATTTAAATAAAAGTGCTCTTAGTTTATCAGGAGGACAACAGCAACGTCTTTGCATTGCTAGGGTATTAGCTGTAGAGCCTGAAGTATTATTAATGGATGAGCCAACATCAGCACTTGATCCTATATCAACTCTAAGGGTAGAAGAATTAGTACAAAAGCTAAAAAAGGATTATACTATCGTAATCGTTACTCATAACATGCAACAAGCCGCACGGGTATCAGATGTTACAGCATTTTTTTTAACAGGAGAAATAATAGAGTATGATATCACTGAGAATATTTTCACAAAGCCTAAAGATCAAAGAACTGAGGATTACATCACAGGTCGTTTTGGTTAAATAGATTAGAGGAGTGATATATATGTCTAGAACCTTATATGCGAAAGCTTTAGATGAACTTGAAAAACAAATATTAAAAATGGGTGGGTTAGTTGAAGAACAAATTAATTTATCAATCATGTCTTTAGCTAATCAAGATTTAGAATTAGCAGAAAATATAATAATAAAAGATGATATTATTGATAATTTAGAATTAGAAATAGAAGAAAGATGTTTGAAATTAATAGCAACACAACAGCCGATGGCTAAAGATTTAAGAAGAATTAGTGCTGGCCTTAAGATTATTACGGATTTAGAAAGAATAGGAGATAATGCAGTAGATATTTCTAAAATAACAATAAGAATTGGCACAGATAAATTAATTAAGCCATTGATTGATTTACCCAGAATGGCATTAATAACTCAGGAAATGTTAAAAAACTCATTAGATAGTTATATTAATGGGGATGTAGAATTAGCTTTGACATTAGCAAAAAAGGATGATCAAGTAGATGAGCTTCATAGTCAAATCTTTAGAGAGTTAATAAGTTATATGTTTGAAAATCCGAAAAACATTAATCAATGTGCACATTTATTATTTGTGAGTAGATATTTAGAAAGAATAGCTGATCACGCAACTAATATTGGTGAAAACGTAATTTATATGGTAAAAGCTGAAAGAAGAAGTTTAAATAATTAAATTTAGAAAAATTGTTCCCAATAGTAGACATAATGGCTAATATCTCATATAATTATAAATAACTTATTTTAATTACTAAGATATGAATGGAGGATGATGTATGTCTGAAATCTTTAGCTTAGCTAGATTAAAAGTTGGTCAAATTGGTGAAATTGTTGAGCTTAAGGAAGAAGCACTGGTTCATAAATTAGGGATTGGAAAAGGTATGTCAGTAATTGTTCTCCAACAAGCTGTAGATTGGTTGGTTCAAATCGGTTATAATCAATTATTTTTAAGTAAAGATACACTAAACAAAATACATGTTAAAGAAGTTAATGTATAAAGGACCTGATTATCAGGTCTTTTTATATATACAAACAAATAATGAAAAGAACAGATAAGTTACATGTAGGAGGGGTAGCCATGATTTCTAAAAAGAATATCAAAGAACTAATCTTACAAAAAGAATATGATCAAATTATTTCATTAGCATATCAGGATCATAAGAAAGTATTAAAATATGTACAAATGAATTTATTTGGAAATTTTAATGATCCTTTGAAATGGTATACGATAGAAACTATAGGAAAATTAGCTAAAAATTTTGGTAATGAACATCAAGAATTATATTTAAATTTAATACGTCGTTTTATTTGGGCAATGAATGATGAAAGTGGAAATGTTCCTTGGGGTTCAGCTGAAGGAATGGGAGCAATAATCTCAAACAACCCGGAAAATTTTCGTAGTTTTACCTCGATTTTAATTTTAAATGCTTTAGATAATTTTATATGCTTTCCAGGCATGTTATGGGCAACTGGCGTAATTGCTGAAGAAGATAAAAGCTTAGTAATTCCTTTTATTGATAAATTAATTCCTTTTATAGAGTCAAACAATCCTCAAATACTTGCTTATGCTATTATTTTAATGGAAAAGACGGATCAGGTAGGACAAATTGATAATTTAAAATACTTAGAAGGTAAAGAGGATAAAGTAATAATATTTATTGATGGAGAATTAGTAACGACTACAATAGGTGATTTAGCCAAAAAGTCAATTAAAGTACTTGAAAACAAATCCCTGTGATTAATCACAGGGATTTTATTATATCTTGTATTTTTTTAATTCATCTCTAAATCCGCTAGTTAGACCTTCAAGTTGATGAATATAACTAGTTAAATCTTTAAGTTTTTCTGAATAATTCATGACATTTGCACTCATTTCTTCACTAGAGGCTGAGTTTTCTTCGGCTATAGCTGCAAGTGTATGGATATTTTGAAACATTTGAGAAATATCTTCAGTTTCTTTAGCCAATTTATCAACTAAGGAAACAATTGTATTTGAAACATTTGTAATTTGTTCTGTTGATTCGGTATTATCTTTTACTGCCTTTTCTAAATTTTGATTACTGTTTTCTAAATGGATAAATTGCTCTTGTACATTTGAAACAAGTTTTGCCACTTCGGTTATAAAATATTGTAAGTTTTCATTAATAGTTTGTACGGCCCTTTTGACATCATCAGCTAGTTTTCTAATTTCTTCAGCTACAACGGCAAAACCACGACCATGCTCACCAGCTCTTGCTGCTTCAATGGCTGCATTTAAGGCTAAAAGGTTTGTTTGGTCTGCTATAGATTCGACCGTAGTTGCGATACCCATAATATTATGCACTCTTTCAGAAAGATCAGTTCCTTGTTTATTGACAATTTGGTACTCATCTTTAGTTTGGAGCAGTAAATTTGCAACCTTTTGCACTTCGACATAAGATGTTTTAATATTTACAATAGCAGTTTCTAATTGTTCCTTACTTTTTAGTTCCTCTTCAGCAATTTGATTAAGATTTTCAATATTTTCAGTGAGAGTAGATACTGATTTTTCAGTTTCTTCTGCTTGATATACAGCGCCCTCAGCCACTTGTTGGACTACACCTTGAATTGTGTCTGATACTTGTTCCATTTGACTTGCGATGTCACTAAACTTTTTCGTAAAAGAATGTAAATCATCAGTGCCACCTTTAAGGAATAGAAAGTCTTTTTGAATATTTTCTTGTAAGGTATTTAATTGTGAATTAATTATTTCTAAGGAATCATTTGTTATAACCAACTTTCGCTTACTAAAGTCTGAATTTTCCATGTTTTTAATTTGTTCTTGAAGGGATTTAAGCGGTTTTAACATAACGTTGCTAACCCCAAAACTAGCAAGGAATATAACTAAGGAAAGCAATATTGTTTTAAAGGAGAAGGATCCTGTACCTAAAGCTATAAGAGGTAGGGATATTAATCCTGTGCTAACTGCTATCTTTAAGGGTAGTTCTTTGATTCCTAAAGAAAGTCTTTTTGTTAGATTATAGTTTTCCGTTGTTTGCTCACCTTTTTCAAGTATAAGTGAGACTTTAATAAAATGCTTGTTATCTTTTATACCTTTATCTAATATTGTAACATCTAATTTTTCTTTAAAGTATTCGGCACTACCCTCTAAAAGCCCTAAAAAGTAATCAAATAATCCTCTTTTGGAGATATAAGTAATTTCTATTTGTTTTGGAGAAACTTCAGTAGCTATTAGTCTAGGTGGTGTCGCCCCAGGAATCTTTTTAGTTAATTGCCTGTGAATTTCATCCATAGCTAATAAAAAATCTTTAAGACTTGGTCTATCAAAATAAGAAGGAAACCAACTTTCAAAGGAATAGATATTTTGTTTTCCAATTTGTCTCCATATTTCTGCTTTAGTTTTATTTACCTTTTTGCTGATTAAACTAATTATATTAAAAGCTTCGTTATCAGCAATATCTTCGGTAGGAGAGATGATGCGGTCAGGTTCCCAATTATTCTCTTTAAGTACTTCATCAACTAATTTATTACCAAAAAAGCTCTGTAAACTATTTATCCAGGTGCCAACTACACTACCTTTCAATTTTAATCACCTCATTATTATGTTTATAAGACAAAATTCTACAAAACTTAAAAATTACCTGTTTTATTATTATTCTAGATCATTATTACTGTCACAAAAATTAAAAAAGTCGCTAATAAATAGCGACTTTTAATTTTAAATTTAATTTTTACCATAAAAACGAACTGTACAAGCTTTTCTTTTAGTGAAGAAATCGACAGCATCTTGTCCTTGAGCTTTTATTTGGCTACCAAATAATGAAGATCTTGTTCCTCCAAATGGTAAGTAAGGCATTGAAGCTGGAACTCCTACGTTTACCCCGATCATGCCTGAATTAGCTTCTCTTAAGAATTTATGGGCATATAAGCCACTTTCAGTAAAGATTGATCCTCCATTACCGAAATCTGAGTTATTGAAAAATTCAAGTGCTTCATCAACGTTTTTAAATTTCATTAAGGATACAACTGGTCCAAAGATTTCATCAACTGCAATTTTCATATCAGGAGTAACTTCAGAAACAATTGTAGGTCCTACAAAATAACCATTTTTATTCTTTTCAGGAAGAGTAGGATTTCTACCATCAAGTGCTAAATTAGCTCCTTCTTTTAAAGCAAGATCTATATAATAATGACATCTATCAACTGATTTTTGTGAAATAACTGGTCCTAAGAATACATCTTCATCTCTAGCATCGCCAATTTTTACTTCTTTAGATGCTTTAATCATTCTTTCTTTAACTTCATCATATACATCTTCTACTGCAGCCACAATTGATCCTGCCATACATCTTTGTCCTGCTGCTCCATATGCTGAATTGATATAATTTTGGATAAAACCATCCATATTTGCATCTTCAGCTACAATCAAAGTATTTTTAGCTCCTGCTAATACTTGACTTCTTTTTCCAGTTTGTGCACTTCCCTCAGCAACTATTCTTCCAACTGGAGTAGAACCAACAAAAGCCATAGCCTTAATTATCGGACTATTAAGCATAGCTTCTACAACAGGCTTGGTACCATTTACTAAGTTAACTACACCTTTAGGCAACTTGATTTCTTCAAATATTTCCATGATTTTTTGCATGAATAAAGGAGACTGTTCACTTGCTTTATAAACGATGGTATTACCACATCCTATAGCATAAGGGATAAACCAACCAAATACCAAGGCCGGAAAGTTAAATGGTGCCAAAGCCCCAACAACTCCAATTGATTCTCTGATAACTTCTCCATCGACATCTTCATTTATAGCAAATTTATTACCTGTCATCATTAGAGGAATACCACAAGCAGTTTCTGTAATTTGAATTGCACGATTTACTTCAGCTCTAGCATCACTGATATGTTTAGCTTGGTCAATAGCAATGCTTTGTGCTAATTCTTCATGACGCTGCACCAAAGCATCACGTAAATCAAATAAATATTTAACTCTTTTTTCCATACTTACATTTTTCCAAGTCTTAAAAGCTTCTTCAGCAGCGCTAATAGCTGCTTCAACTTGATTAGTTGGTGTAATTGGAACTTCACAGATTTCTTCACCTGTTGATGGGTTATATACCTTTAAATATTCAGCGTCTGTATGTGAAACCCACTGCCCGTTAATATAATCTTTTAATTTACCAAAGTGCATGATCTTTACCCCCTCAAATTAATGGTTATAAAATAATTAACTTAAATTTAATATTAGCTTTATTACTATAATATGTTTTTTTATTCCTTTTTACAACTTTCAAAATGTTAAGACTTTTTATTAATTTATTGTACAAAGTGTCTAGGAGGATAAATTTAGATATTTAGGTAATCATAAGTATATAGGGCAATTTCAATCATTACGCGTTTTTCTGGTAGTAAAAAATCTGTACCTAATAATTCTTCGATTTTCTGTATTCGATTATATAGTGTTTGACGAACTACATAGAGTCTTTGTGCTGTTTCTTGTTTATTACAATTACATTCTAAAAATACTTTTAAAGTTTGTATTAATTTACCATCATGCTGGTGGTCATATTCGATGATAGGCTGGAGATAATCTGTAATTAATTCATTTATAAAATCTTGCTTATCTAATAAGGGAATTATGCGATAAATATGAAGATTATTATAAAAAAGTATATCAGTATGCTTAGCTTTTTGTTGTACAGATAAAGTCTCTTTAGCAGTTATAAAGCTTCTGTTTAATAGCTTTAATTTATTCACAACTTTACCTAGGCTAAAGGTTAATTTAAGATTATTTAAATGTGTACTTCTGCCTTCAATAGTTCTTTTAAGCTCATTTATAGATTTTGTGATGCGTTCTTCACAAGTTTGCGAAAGACTAGTATCTAAAATGATAAATGCAATTTGATTATTATTAAAATAATTTAGAATGTATAGTCCATGTTGTTTAAAAAATGGACGAGCTATAATAGTCATGTGAAGCATAAAATCTAGTGAAATATTATTTTCTTGGGAGTTTGCAAAACTCATAATACAGACTACAGCATTTATCGGTGTGAGATTAGGCTCAAATTGGTTTAAATAGTGGTTAATTTGTGTTTCAGGGAGTAAACCATGAAGCCAATCTATAATCCATTTTTTATTTTCTTTTTTATATCGTTCCTTTTCTTCTATAAATAAATTGCGCAATAAATCTTGAGCTAAATTAGAATTGCATTTTTCTAAAGCAAGCAATTGCATTTTATTTAACTTTTTATCTGAGAAAAAGGCTAAGTAAGCAAGTTTATTGTTATTTGCCGTTATTTCTATATAGGAAAATTTACTATCATTTGCAATTTGAACTACATTTTTTGGTGGCGAATATTCTTTTAAATAATTAATTAAATTTAAGATATTTTCTTGCTCGATAGAAGCAAGAGGAGGCATAAAGTGTCTTTCTCCCTGAAGGGGAATGTACACTACATTTACATCTAAATAATTATGAAAAAAAGAAAGTATATCTTTAAGGTCATGAGGGGCAAGCAAAATATGATTTAATTCATCAAGAAACTTTTCAAGTTCTAAAAATAATTGATAATCTTTATTAATAAAGATTGTATGCAAATTATACATAATGTCTATATTTCGTACTTCTTTATAAAAAACTATAATTGGGAAGTTATGTTTATTAGCTAATTTAATAAATTCTTGGGGAACTTCCTTATATTGATAACCTAATTGTAAGCATAGTGCTGAAACGTTCCGATCAATAAGTTGTTTAATAAAAACCAAAACATCTTTCTTATTTTTCCACCCGACACCTGTAGTAAAAATCATAACATTGTCATTAACAAAATCACTAATTTGCGTTATCTTTTTTTCGTTAGCTAAATCACCTACTTGGATAATTTCAAGAATATGTGCCCATTCTACTACCCTGGTAAGGTCAGCGGTATCGTTAACAACTTTAGCATTTTTAAAATCAGGCAATTGTAATATGTCGTTTACCGTAAGTTTAAAATTATATACCATCTGTTTATCGCTCCAATTTAAATTTTCTAATTTATAAATAATTATATCACTAAAAAAGGCTAAAATCTGATAAACTATAAGGGAGAATGTTAATTAAGGAGGCAGCCAAGTGATTAGTTTTAGTAGACTATTAAGTGGTAGTAATAATTTTGGTGACTCTCTACGCTATAATAAAAATACTAAAGGAGCAATTCATGGTACAACAAACAGCAGGGGGCCTGTTGTTGTGTGGAATTGTACAAAAACGTGTAACCTTAAATGTATTCATTGCTATGCAGGGTCTGATCATAATAAATATGATGGTGAATTAAGTACAGAAGAAGCAATGAGATTTATAGATGATTTAAAGGCATTTAATGTACCAGTTATTTTGATTTCTGGTGGAGAGCCTTTTATGAGAGATGATATACTCTATCTTGCTGAGTATGCTAATAAACAAGGAATAAGGACAACCTTTTCAACAAATGGAACATTAATAAATAAAAAAACAGCCCAAAAACTAAAAGAAATAGGGGTTGGCTATGTAGGGATCAGTTTAGATGGAATAGGCGAAAATAATGATAAATTCCGTGGTCAAAAAGGAGCTTTTGATCTAGCTTTACGAGGTATAGAAAATTGCATGTCAGTAGGACAAAAGGTAGGACTTAGATTTACTTTAAATAGACATAATTTTCATGAGTTGGGTGATATATTCAACTTAATTGAAGAAGAGAAAATTCCAAGAACCTGTTTTTATCATTTAGTTTATTCTGGTAGAGGTAGTGAAATGGTTAAAGAAGATTTATCTCATGAAGAAACTAGAAAGGCTATAGATTTCATTACTGAAAAGGTTCGTTATTTTGATGAAAAAGGAATTACTAAAGAAATATTAACTGTTGATAATCATGCTGATGGTGTTTATTTATATCTGAAACTTTTAAAAGAAGACCCAGAAAAAGCTAAAGAGGTATATGAACTTTTACAATTAAATGGTGGTAACCGTACAGGTATTGCCATTGGAGAAGTAGATTGGTTTGGAAATGTCCATCCTGATCAGTTTACACAAAACTATACATTTGGTAATGTTAAGGAAACAAAATTTAGTGATATTTGGACAAATACATCTGATCCTATATTAGGTGGCTTAAAGGATAGAAAACCTTTGTTAAAAGGAAGATGTGCTAAGTGTAAGTGGCTAAATATTTGTAATGGTAATTTTAGAGCTAGAGCAGAAGCAATACATGAAGATTACTGGGAATCTGATCCAGCTTGTTATTTAACCGACCAGGAGATTGGTATAGAGGGGTAGATTGAATGGATTCGATTGATAAGAAGTTATTAGTAATGATACAGGATAAATTTCCGATTAGTCAAAGACCGTATATGGAAATAGGGGAAAAATTAAGTATATCTGAAAATGAAGTAATTGAAAGAATAAAGGTAATGAAAGAATCAGGACTTATTAGGCGTATGGGAGGAGTTTTTGATTCTCGAAAACTAGGGTATAAAAGTACACTTTGTGCTATGGAAGTTTCTGAAGAAAAGCTTCCAGAAGTAATTGAAATAGTAAACAGCTATATAGGAGTAACCCATAATTATATCAGGAGGCATGAATATAATCTTTGGTTTACCCTTATAACACCATCAAAAGAACATTTAGATAAGGTAGTCAATGAAATTACCGAAAAGACTGGTATAAAGGTAAATAACTTACCAGCTGAAAGGTTATTTAAAATAAAAGTAAACTTTCATATTCCAGGGGAAGGGGAAAAAGAGAATGCTTAGCGAACTAGATAAAAAAATAGTACGTGAGGTACAAGGAGACTTACCTCTTGATCCTCGTCCTTATAAAGTTATTGCACAGAGGCTAGGAATAGAAGAAGATTTCTTAATAGATAAAATAAATGAGTTTTTAGAAAAAGGTTACATTAGGCGTATGGGAGCAGCACTTAGACATCGAAAGATAGGCTTAAAAGCTAATCCTATGATTGTCTGGCAAGTACCAAAAGATAAAATTGATGAAGTAGGAACTAAATTATCATCTTTATCCCAAGTAACCCACTGTTATCACCGAAAGGAACTACCTAAATTAAATTATAATGTATATTCTATGATTCATGCCGAGACGAGGGAAGATTGCTATGAATTAGCTAAAGAAATGTCCAAGATGATTGGTATAGAAAAATATAATTTATTATTTAGCGAAAAAGAATTAAAGAAAACTAGTATGAAATATTTTATGGAAGATTAAAAATTAAGATATTGATCATCTTTATAGACCTTTTTGAGGATGATTAATATCTTTTCTATTTATATACGATAGTTAATTGTATAGGAGGGATGAATTTGAACGAAGACCAATTATATAAATCTTGCCTTGAGGCTTTAGAACAAGGAAACTTTGAGTTAGCAAAGAAAAATTATGAAGAGATATTAGAGTTCTTTCCTAATATAAAAAACATTAATTATTTAATGGGTATAGCTTTAGTAGAGCATAATCAACCACAAAAAGCTTTAATAGCCTTTAAAAGGGCCTTGGTTGTTGATACTGATTTTGAAGCTAAAGTCTGTTTTCAAATAGCCGTAATTTATTTGGAAGCAGAAGTTTTTGATAAAGCAATTAAATATTTGAAAAAAGCTTTAAAAATAGATCCTGATTATTTTGATGCCCAGTATAATTTAGCTAAGATACTAAGTATCTCAGGATTAACCAATGCTGCGATAGAAGCATATAAAAGGGCTCTAGAAATAGATCCAAAGGATGAAGAAACTTATGTTAATTTAGGAGTGGAGTATTCAAATAATTTGGAAGTAGAAAAGGCTAAAGATTTGTATGAAAAAGCTTTAGAAATTAATCCTTGTTCCTATTTAGCCTATACCAATTTAGGGGTTGAGTATCAAGATGCAGGAAATATAGAAGAAGCCATTTCCTACCATAAAAAGTCACTTGAATGTAATTCTTTCTATTCTTTAGCCTGGTATAATTTGGCTTGTGCGTATGCCCTAAATGAAGAAATAAATAAATCCTTACAAGCCCTTAAAAAGGCTATTAAATTAGACGAAGAAAACAAAGAGTATGCTAAAAATGATCCGGAACTAGATATTTTAGTAGGTAATCCAGTCTTTGAAGATTTAATTAATTAAGCTCCTGAAATTTTGAAATATAAGGAATATGATATAGGAGAAATCATTTAATAATGAATATGAAAGATTTTATTTTCAGTAAAACTAAAGTTAATAGTGTTATAAGAATATTAGCAATTTTGTTGGTGGTATTTTCAGTAATAATTACTATTTTATATTATCAAGTAGAACAAGCAGGAACTAAAAAAATCCTTAAAAAGGCTGATGCCGCAATTGTTTTAGGTGCTGCAGTATGGGAAGATGGTAAGCCTAGTCCTTCTATGAAAGCAAGAGTTACAGAAGCTGTAGATTTATATAATAAGGGAATAGTTAAGAAAATAATAGTATCAGGTGGTGTAGGGAGATTTTCCCCCACAGAAGCTGAAGTAATGGCTAAAGTGGCCATGTCTTTAGGAGTTATTAGGGAAGATATTATTTTAGAAAAAAAGGCAACATCAACTAGGGAAAATCTTAAATATAGTTATTCATTAGGTAAAGAGCAAGGGTTCAAAAGATATATAATTGTTTCAGATGCTTTTCATTTAAAAAGAGCAAGTTTAATGGCAAACGACCTGGGAATGAAATTTCAAACCGCTCCAGCATTAGATAGCCCATTATATACTAACAAAGCACTTAAATTTAAATATACTTTACGCGAAACCCTTGGACTTATTAAGTTTTATTTAGTCAGAATTTTAAATTAATAAATAATTCTTAAATCTTTCAAAAAATAATAATATTATCGAGGCATAAACAGTAATAATTGGTAATAATATTAGACAAGTATAAATTGATTGATTTAAGGAGTCATGATATGAAAATTGAATTTAGAGATGGATTATTATATACATCTATTAAATTGACTTATAAAGGAAAAACAAAAATAATTCCTAATATGGTTATAGATACAGGTGCAGCGCAGACCCTTATTTCACAAGAGATAGCTGAGCAAATAGGAATTGAAATTGAAGGAAATGAACAAATAGTATTATCTAGAGGAATAGGTGGTACTGAAGTTTCTTATGTTAAAGAAGTGGACGAGGTAATTATAGGCAATACTAGAATAAAAAATAAAAAACTAGATTTTACAAGCATTGGATTTGGGGATATAAATGGACTTCTTGGTTTAGATTTATTAATGAAAGCGGGAGGAATTCTTGATTTAAAAAATATTAGCTTTAGTTCCGTATCAGCATAAAACTGGAGGCCTAGCCTCCAGTTTTTTAATAACCTAATTCTTTATTAACGATAATAACTTTGATTCTATCTTTTACCATTTGTTTACGAATGATAACATAGCTATTACAAATTCTATCTGGGCTTTGACAATCTGTACAGTAACCTAGTGTAGCACAAGGTGTTTTACGCTCTAATCTTTTTGTATTAGCGGGAGCAGCTATTCTTTCAACTCTTTTAGTAGCTTCTTCTATATTTTTTACAATCTTATTTATTCCAACAACTACGATTACTTGCTCTGGGCCAAAAATCATTGCTGCAACACGGTTCCCATAGCCATCTACATTATATAATTCTCCTTCTTCAGTAAGGGCATTACTACTAGTTAAGTAAGTATCAGCTAATAAACTTTGGCGCTGTACTTCATAAGCCTCTTCCTTAGTAAGGCCTTTTTTATTTCGGTC
This sequence comes from Desulfonispora thiosulfatigenes DSM 11270, assembly GCF_900176035.1. Classification (NCBI taxonomy): domain Bacteria; kingdom Bacillati; phylum Bacillota; class Clostridia; order Eubacteriales; family Peptococcaceae; genus Desulfonispora; species Desulfonispora thiosulfatigenes. The sequence goes on from NZ_FWWT01000020.1 coordinate 60,255, forward strand.
TAAAAAATTATAATTTCCACTTTTGAGTAGTTCAAAGACACCTGCTCTATGTAAGGTCATTGATCCCCCTGCCCCTACTGTATTACCTTCCTTAACCAATTCTTTTATTTTTTCTAATAATTCATTTTCATCTTGCACCAAATAACCTTGTATATTATTTTTTTGTAAGTTTACGATAGTTTTTTCCACTCTTTTGTCTATGACCCATTGAACATTTCTTTCCATTTTAATAACCTCCGAGTATTGAATATTTTTCCTATAAGAGATAATCTTATATTACAATTATAGAATAAATACCATAAAGTATTAAGTATTAAATTAAATCATCCACACATTAAAATCAATTAAGGGGGAAAATTAATGAATATGAATCGTTTTACTCAAAAGTCGTTACAAGCGATTGAAGAGGCAGAGAAAAAGGCATTGTCTTATGACCATTTGGAAATTGATTTAGAACATTTGTTTTTAGCTTTAATTGAACAAGAAGAAGGTTTGATTTCTAGATTATTAGAAAAAATGAGTATTGAGCAAAATAAGATTATTACAGATACTATAAATATTTTAAGTAAAAAACCTAGAGTTACAGGTCCAGGAAGAGAACCAGGAAAGATCTATGTAAGTCAAAGTGTAAATAAGGTACTACTTACAGCTGAAGATGAAGCAAAAAAAATGACTGATGAATATGTTTCGGTAGAGCATTTATTTTTAGCTCTCATAAATGAAGCACAAAAGTCTAATTTAGATAAGGTTTTCAAAAGCAATAGCATTACCAGAGAATCATTTTTAAAAGCATTAACAGATGTAAGAGGAAATCAAAGAGTAACAAGTGATGCTCCAGAGGATACTTATGAAGCCTTAAGTAAATATGGACAAGATTTAGTGGAAAGTGTAAAAATGAATAAGATTGATCCGGTAATTGGTAGAGATAATGAAATACGTAATGTAATAAGAATTTTATCGCGAAAAACTAAGAATAATCCTGTTTTAATCGGTGAACCAGGGGTTGGTAAAACTGCTATTGTTGAAGGTTTAGCACATAGAATTGTAAGAGGAGATGTGCCTGAAGGCTTAAAGGATAAAACTATATTTTCACTCGATATGGGTGCATTAGTGGCAGGAGCAAAATATAGAGGGGAATTTGAAGAAAGATTAAAGGCAGTTTTACAAGAGGTCAAAAAAAGTGATGGACGTGTACTTTTATTCATAGATGAGCTTCATATGATTGTTGGAGCAGGGAAAACAGAAGGAGCAATGGATGCAGGTAACATGCTAAAGCCTATGCTTGCTAGGGGTGAATTACATTGTATTGGTGCTACTACTTTAGATGAATATAGGAAGTATATTGAAAAAGATGCTGCACTTGAAAGAAGATTTCAACCAGTACTTGTTGATGAGCCAACGGTTGAAGATACAATTTCAATTCTCAGAGGATTAAAAGAAAGATTTGAAGTTTTTCATGGGGTGAAAATTTATGATAATGCTTTGGTTAGCTCAGCAGTGTTATCAGATAGATATATAACTGACCGATTTTTACCTGATAAAGCTATAGATTTAATAGATGAGGCGTGCGCACTGATTAGAACAGAAATTGATTCTATGCCTGTGGAAGTTGATGAAGTTAAAAGAAGAGTAATGCAACTTGAAATCGAAGAACAAGCTTTAAAAAAAGAAAAAGATAAGGCTAGCATAGATCGCTTAGAAAAGATCCAAGATGAACTTGCAAATTTAAAGGATAAATATAATAGTTTAAAGGCTAAATGGGAAAATGAAAAAGGCTCTATTGTAAGTATTCAAAAGCTGCGCCAAGAATTAGAAAAAGTTAACCTTGAAATGGAAAAGGCACAACGAGAATATAATCTTAATCTAGCGGCAGAACTTAAATATGGAAAAATACCAGAACTTGAGAAAAAAATAACTGAAGCTGAAATTAAAATATCTAATAAGGGCGAAAATACCCTAGTAAGGGAGTCAGTGGGGGAAGAAGAAATAACACGAATTGTTTCACGGTGGACAGGCATACCTTTAAGTAAATTAGTAGAGGGAGAAAGAGAGAAATTATTAAAATTAGAAGAAATTTTGCATCAAAGGGTAATAGGTCAAGAAGAAGCAGTTCAAAAGGTAACAGACTCCATTTTAAGAGCAAGAGCAGGGATCAAAGACCCTAATAAACCTATTGGTTCATTTATATTTTTAGGACCAACAGGAGTAGGAAAAACGGAGCTCGCTAAAACACTAACTGAGACGCTATTTGACTCTAGGGAGAATATTATTAGAATTGATATGAGTGAATATATGGAAAAACATTCTGTATCTAGATTAATTGGTGCTCCTCCAGGGTATGTAGGCTATGAAGAAGGAGGGCAGCTCACAGAAGCTGTGAGAAGAAAGCCATATTCAGTAATTCTTTTTGATGAAATAGAAAAGGCACATCAAGATGTTTTTAATGTATTATTACAGATTTTAGATGATGGTAGAATCACAGATTCTAAGGGCAGAACAGTAGATATGAAAAATACCATAATAATTATGACTTCTAATATAGGCTCTAGTTATTTATTAGAAGGAATAAACTCTAATGGAGATATTGAAGAAAGTGCTAAAAAGCAAGTTATAAAAGATTTACGGATGCATTTTAGACCTGAATTTTTAAATAGAGTCGATGATATTATTTTATTTAAGCCCTTAAGGTTAAATGAAATTATAAGTATTGTAGAATTATTTATAAAAGAATTGCAAGGAAGACTTCTAGATAAACAAATTACTTTAACCCTTAGTTTAAAAGCTAAAGAGTATATAGCTGAACAAGGGTATGACCCTATTTATGGAGCTAGGCCATTAAAACGTTTTATTCAAAATAATATTGAAAATAAAGTTGCTAAAGCTTTAATTAAAGGGGAAATTAAGGAAGGAAAGTCATATCAAATTGATCTTTATGAAGGAAATTTTACCATCAATAGCTAAAAACTATTATTAAAACTCCAGTTATAACATAAACTTATTTAATGTATTTAATACTAACTAATACACTCCCTAAATTAATTTTGTGGGAGTGTCTATTTTATTTCAGAGAAAAAGGAATATAATAGTTAGTATACAATATAGAATATTTTTAAAATTAAAAATATTTCACATAATTGTTTTCATAATAAATACATAGTAGTTATTATAGAGGGGGCATAAAAATGGATTTAAATGAAAGAGCACTAAAGCTTCATGAAAAGCACGTAGGAAAAATTAAAATTGAAAGCAAAGTAGAAGTTAGAAATAATGATGATTTGAGTTTAGCTTATTCTCCAGGAGTAGCCGAGCCGTGCAAGGTAATTGCTGAAAATCCTGAGAAAGTTTATGATTATACCTCAAAAGGAAATTTAGTAGCAGTAGTATCTGATGGTAGTGCTGTTTTAGGACTTGGAGATATTGGTCCTTTAGGAGCTATGCCAGTAATGGAGGGAAAAGGGGTATTATTCAAAGCTTTTGCTGGAGTAGATGCATTCCCACTTTGTTTAGATACTAATGATAAAGATAAAATTATTGAAACAGTTAAATTATTACAACCTACATTTGGTGGTATAAATTTAGAAGATATAAGTGCACCTAGATGCTTTGAAATAGAAGAAGAACTAAAAAAGATTACTAATATTCCAATTTTCCATGATGATCAACATGGAACAGCTATTGTAACTTCAGCTGGTCTTATTAACTCCTTGAAAATTGTCAACAAAAAAATGGAAGATATAAAGGTTGTTATGAATGGTGCGGGAGCTGCTGCAATTGCAATTGGAAAGTTATTATTAAACTTAGGTGTTAAAAATATTGTAATGTGTGATAGTAGAGGAATTATCTACGAAGGTAGAGTAGAAGGAATGAATAAATATAAAGAGCAGTTTGCCAAAACTAATGTAGATAATCTTAAAGGTGATTTAGTTGTAGCAATGAAAGATAGTGATGTCTTTATTGGAGTTTCTAAGGGAAATACGGTTACAGTAGAGATGGTTCAATCAATGAAAAAGGATCCAATTATATTTGCTATGGCTAACCCAATACCAGAAATCATGCCAGATGTAGCTAAAGCAGCAGGGGCTAAGATAGTAGGTACAGGAAGATCAGATTTCCCTAATCAGGTTAATAATGTTTTAGTTTTCCCAGGTATTTTTAGAGGTGCCTTAGATGTTAGAGCAACCGAAATAACTACAGAAATGAAAATAGCAGCAGCATATGCAATAGCAAATCTTATTAATGAAGATGAGTTAAATGAGGAGTACGTTATTCCTAATCCATTTGATAAAAGGGTAGCCTCAGAGGTAGCAGTAAGCGTAGCTAAAGTAGCTATGGAAACTAATATAGCTAGGGTAACAAGAGATTTAGATGAAATAAGACAAAGAACAATAAATATGTCATCAATCTAAAAGCAAGACATAAACACAAAACTTAAACACAAAACTTAAACAACAAAACCTGGATAAAGAATGTTCTTTATCCAGGTTTTGTTGTTTTTATTTAAAGATTATGTTAATATTCGGTGTATACTTTGCGTATACTATATGTATATGATATACTTACTAATCAATTAAATAAGAGATACACGTAGAAAGGAATTAAAATGTATGGAGAAATTATCATTTGAGGATTTAAATTTATCAGCTGAAATTAAAAAGGCTGTAGCGGATATGGGGTTTGAAGAAACTTCACCTATTCAAGCCAAGGCTATACCAGTTATTTTAGAAGGAAAAGATGTTATAGGTCAGGCTCAAACTGGAACGGGTAAAACTGCTGCCTTTGGAATACCTATTTTAGAAAGAATCAATCCAAATAATAAAAGCTTACAAGCAGTTGTTTTGTGTCCAACGAGAGAACTTGCTATTCAAGTATCAGAGGAATTACGTAAATTAGGAACATATAAGAGAGGCATCAATATTTTACCTATTTACGGAGGACAACCTATTGATCGTCAAATTAGAGCATTAAAAAAAGGCATTCAGTTAATAATTGGTACACCTGGTAGAGTACTTGATCATATGAATAGAAAAACTTTAAAAATGGATAAAGTAGAAACGATGGTATTAGACGAAGCTGACGAAATGTTAGATATGGGATTTAGAGAAGATATCGAAACTATTTTAAATACAATGCCAGAAAATAGACAGACATTATTATTTTCAGCTACTATGGCAAAAGAAATTTTAGATTTAACGAAAAAATATCAAAAAAATCCGGAAATAGTTAAGGTAGTTCAAAGAGAATTAACGGTACCAAATATTGAGCAAATTTATTATGAAGTAAAAGCAAACGCAAAGTTAGAAGTATTATCTCGCTTAATTGACATGTATAATCCAAAACTATCTGTTGTATTTTGTAATACTAAAAGAGCAGTAGATGAGTTAGTAAGTAAATTACAAGCTAGAGGCTATTTTGCAGATGCTCTTCACGGTGATTTGAAGCAAATGCAAAGAGATACTGTTATGGGTAAATTTCGTAAGGGTGTTATAGAAATCTTAGTTGCTACAGATGTTGCAGCTAGAGGTATAGATGTAGATGATATAGAAATTGTGTTTAACTATGATGTACCACAAGACACAGAATATTATGTACACCGTATCGGAAGAACAGGCCGTGCAGGTAGGACAGGGAAAGCAATTACATTTATTATTGGTAAAGAAATATATAAATTAAGAGATATTCAAAAATATACAAAAACAAAAATCATTCGTCAACCAATACCATTACAAAGTGATTTAGAAGAAATTAAAACAAACTTATTCTTAGAAAAAGTGAAAAATGTAATGAAAGAAGGAAAATTAGGAAAGTATTCAAGAATAGTAGAAGAATTGGCTGAAGAAGATGATGATCATACTATTCTCGATGTTGCGGCTGCTTTGTTAAAAATGAATATTAGTGATGATCAAAGCATAGATGATGAAGAATTTGAAAATACTGGTGCATCTTCAGGTATGGTAAGATTATTTATTAATGTTGGTAGAAATCAAGGAATTACGACAAAAGACATAGTAGGTAGTATTGCAGGAGAAACTGGTATTTCTGGTAAGTTAATTGGATCGATAGATGTATATGAGAGATTTAGCTTTGTAGAAGTTCCAAAAAAATATGCAAAAGATATACTAATGTTTATGAAGGACAATCAAATAAAAGGTAAAAGAATTAATATCGAACCAGCGAACGTTCGTTAAGGACTTTTATGGGGGAAAATTATGAATTTAAAGAGAATACATGGAAACACATATTATATACCAGGTGCAACCAATATAGGTGTGTATCTCTTTAAAGATAAATATACATTACTTGTGGATAGTGGTATTAATAATCAACAAACTCGAAAGATTACAGAGATACTTTCAGAGCATAATATGAATGTTAAATACATTATTAATACCCATAACCATATTGATCATACAGGGGGAAATAGCTTTATAAAAGAACATTTTCCAGGTAGTATTATATATGCATCTGAAAAAGAAAAATTATACATAGAAAATGATTTGCTTTTTCCTTTATATTTATATGGTGGATATCCTATAAATTATTTTGCAAAAAACTTTAAGAGATCGAAAGAAAACCTAGTTGATGAAACTATATATACGGGAATAAATAAGATTAATAATGAAAAATTTGAAATAATAGCTATACCAGGTCATGCAGAAGGTCAAATTGGAATCGGTACAAGAGATAGGGTTGTTTTTTTAGGTGATGCCTTATTTAGTGAGGAAATAATAAATAAATATTCCTTTCCTTTTTTATTTAATATAAAAGAGCAATTAGATACTTATGATATAATTGGTTCCTTAGATTATGATTATTTCGTACTAAGTCATGGTGAAAATATTTATGACAAAAAAGAAATTAATAATTTAATAGAAATAAATAAAAATAACCTTGATAAATACTTTGAGATTATTATCGAATTATTAAATCAACCTAAAACTAAAGAAGATCTTTTAGAAGAAATTACAATACTAGAAGATTTAAACCTAGATCTTAAAGAATACTATTTTTCTCTTTCGACAGTTGCAGCATTTATTACATTTTTATATAATAAAGAAATTATTAAGTATGAACTTGAAAATGGTAAACTATACTTTTATAAAGGTTAATGTGAAAAAGACTTTCGTAAAATTTATGGAAGTCTTTAATAATACAAATTTTTACCTTTAATGGAGGTTGAGGTCTTGAAAAAAGTAGCTTTAATTACTGATAGTACTTGTGATTTACCAAAAGAGTGGATTAAGCAATATGATATAAAGGTTATTCCCTTGCAAATTATATATAAAGAGGCTGAGTATCAAGATGGAATAGATCTTACTACTCAAGAAATTTACGATAATCTTGATAAAGAAGTTCCAAAGACATCTTTGCCATCCATAGGTAAGACATTAGATTTTATAGACGATTTAAAGGCACAAGAATATACAGATATATTAGCAATTCATATCTCTGGTAATTTAAGTGGTACTGTTAAAATGCTAGAAAGTTTACGGGAAAAAATTACCAACAAAGGTTTAAATTTATACATTATTGACTCTAAAAGTGTTTCTATGGGAGTTGGCTTTTTAGTTCTTAAAGCTAAATCATTATTAGATGAAGATTTAGCTTTATCAGAAATAGTGGAAAAATTAGAATCTTTTAAAAAAGAAATAAAGGTGTTTTTTGTAGTAAAAACACTCGATTTTTTGCGTAAAGGCGGAAGAATTGGTTTAGTTGAAGGAGCTATAGGAGATATTTTAAATATTAAACCCATTATAGGAGTCAATGAAGAAGGGGTTTATCATACAGAAGCTAAGGTAAGAGGATGGAACCGTGCATTAAATAAATTGTTTGAAACGGCTAAAGATGTAATAGGAAATAAAAAGGCTAAAATAGGTATATTGCATGGCGTCACAATTGAAGAAGCTAATAATTTGGTAGAAAAAAGTAAAAATGAGTTAAAAACAGTTAGTGGAGAAGACATTATGATAGGGTATATAGGTGCTGGTATTTGTGTTCATTCAGGACCGGAGGTAGTAGGTATTGTAGTATGTCCAGAAGAATAATATTAATAGTATTTATAAGTGCGTCTGCATCAGCAGAGGTGCTTTTTTATATGTTCAATTATTTGAATTTTTAGTGGATTTGTACAATCTACAAGCATATAATTAATCATAAACATAAATTAACATTATATATAATTAAAGTTTAAAATACCAGGAGGTAAAAAAATGTTATCAATAGATGAACTTGAAAAATTAATTAACTTTACTGAAGTTATAGAGGTTGTTCAAAATTTAATTAAAATATCTAGTGAAAATCCCCCGGGTGATGAATACTTTGTTGGAAAATATATAATTAATTATATGGAATCAGCTGGCATTAAAACAGAGATTCAAGAAATTAGTCCTGAAAGATTTAATGTTATAAGTAGATTAAAAGGTGATGGAACCTTACCACCGATAATATTTACAGGACATATGGATGTCGTGCCTGTTAAAGAAGATGAGTTAGCAAGATGGACAGTTGATCCCTATAGTGGAACTATTAAGGATGAGTATGTATTAGGTCGAGGAGCAATTACAATGAAGGGTGGCCTAGGAGCTGCGATGGTCGCCATGGCTACCTTAGCAAGAAGTAACCTTAAGCCTGCTGGGGATATTATTTTTCTAGCTACAGTAGATGGTGAAGATGTCATGAGAGGTGCCAAAGCTATAATTAATACCCACTATATATCTGATGCTAAAAGAATAGTAGTTTGTAAGCCGACCGATATGAATTTAGTAACTGTGTGTAAAGGCAGAACGTGGGCTGATATAAAGGTTTTAGGGAAATCAGCTCATGCTTCAATTCCCGGTGCGGGAATTAATGCAATTGATAGAGCAATACGCTTAATAGAAGCTTTATCTAATCATAAAATACCTCATCAATATCATGAATTAGTTGGTAGTTCTTTTTGGCAGGTAACTTTAATAAAAGGTGGAATTGAAGCAGCTATTATACCAGAAAGTTGTACGATTACAGTTGATGCAAGATTAGTTCCGGGTCAAAATCCAGATGAAATATGGAAGTATGTAGAAGGATTAATAAACTATTTAAAGATTGAAATTCCAGATTTCGAGGCAAGTATCCATGTTATTGATAAAAGGGAACCATGGGAGACTAATGATGAAGAATTCATTGCTAAAATAGAAAAAGCACATAATATTATGGGTAAAAAGGTAGTGAAAAATGGTTACTTAGGAACTACTGATGCAACTGTACTTAGGAGATTGGGTATTGAGTCAGTTATTATAGGACCTGGTCAGATAAAATATGCTCATAAAGAAGACGAGAAAGTTTCTATCGAGCAATTAAAAGATGCAGTAAAGCTTTATCTGCTAATGATGGTAGGGTAAAGAAATTTTAGGTAAATAGTACTAAAAAGGGATATACGTTATATATCTCTTTTTTATCTTTAAATTTAGTTTTACTTATAGCATAATAACTGTATGGATAATAAAAAGAGGAGGAGATTTCTTGGGTCAAGGCAAATGGGTACCTTATATTCAAATAATTATAGCTTGTTTAATTTGGGGATCATATGGACTTTTTGTACAATTAATACCTTATCCCCCTGAAGTAATTGTATTTTTCAGATTTTTATTTGGTGCAATTTGTTTAATTATCATGGCTAGCCTAACAGGTAATTTACACAATTTAAAACCAACCTCAGGGTGGAAGATGATGGTTATAATTAGTGCAATTAATTCTATAAGTTGGTTAACTCTTACTCGCTCAATTACTTATACAAGTGTTGCAAATGGTTTTATCTTGTATTATACCGCTCCATGTTTTGTCGTATTACTAGCACCTTTTTTACTTAAAGAAAAGGTAGAAAAAAAGTCTATCATAGCTTTATTATTTTGTTTTATAGGTGTGGTAGCTATAACTGGTCAAGGGGAAACAATAACTGGTAATCATAAAATGCTTGGTAATATCCTTGGTCTTATAAGTGGAATAACATATGCAATATATGTTATTGGGTTAAAAAGTATACCAGAAAAGTTTTTAGGTATAGTATCTAATGTATATTTGTGTATTGTTATTTCTGTGATTACATTTCCCATGGCACTTCCAGCCATGGGTAGTATTTCGTTAAAAGGAATTTTGATTTTAGTCTTATTAGGAATAACGATACAGGGTATAGCAACAACATTATATATGGTAGGATTAAGAAAAGTAAAAGCTCAACATGCTAGTATTCTATCCTTTTTAGAATTTTTATTTGCCTCATTATTTGCAGCTCTCTTTTTAAATGAACAATTTACCTTTAGTTTAATTTTAGGTAGTATATTAATCATCATAGGCGGAATAATTGTAGTAATAAAAAAATCAGAAAGTAAAGATGGTTTTGGTACCTTAGAAGAGAATAATATAAGAGATAACACTAGTATATAGCTATATCACGTTATTTTGGATTGCTACTGATACAAAGTCTAAGAAAACCGTAAAAAAAGACCAGCATTAATGTTTCAGTAATGTCAATGATTCAATTTTTCTTAAATAATAAGCTACATTGTAATATATGTTTTGATATTAGTAAAATAATATGATATTATTTTATGTATAACAAACAGGTTATAAGGAGGAGCAAATGAATTTACGACAAATATCTATTTTTACAAGAGTAGCTGAAATAGGAAGTATGTCAGAAACTGCTAGGCAATTGTTCATGACTCAGCCTGCTGTTAGTCAAACCATAGCAGAATTAGAAGATGATTTACAAATGAAGCTTTTTGATAGAATTAATAGAAAACTAATTTTAACTAATTCGGGAGAAGTTTTATATAATTACTGCAAAAAAATTCTATCTTTATTAGAAGAAGCGGAACATACAATGAGAGATCTTGCTACCTTGAAAATTGGAAAATTAAGACTAGGGGCAAGTACAACAATAGGAATATATTTCTTACCTAGAATGGTAGGTGATTTTAAAAAAAGATATGGACGAATAACTACTCAGTTTACGATCGATAATACTGGCGTTATAGAAGATATGATTTTAAATCATGCTATTGATATTGGCCTTGTAGAAGGAAAAGTTCATTCTCCCGATATTAAAGTACACTACCTTTTTGATGATGAATTATATTTAATATGTTCTAAAAATCACCGTTGGGTTAAGGAAAATAAACTTAATATTGCACCAGAAGATTTAGTTAAAGAACAATTAATTTCCAGGGAAAAGGGTAGTGGTACAAGAGAAATGGTTGAGGAAATATTAGAAGAACAAGGACTTTCTTTAGAAGTGACCCATATTCTTAATAATACAGAAGCAATTAAAAAAGCTGTTGAAGAAGACATGGGTATATCTTTTGTCTCTAAAATGGCTCTTGTAGATGAACTTAAGTCAGAAAAACTTGTTAAAATAAAAATAGAAGGTATACATATCACGCGTTCTATAAGTATCATTTATCATAAAGATAAATATAGATCTCCTTTACTAGATGCATTCCTTGAGCATATCAACTCGTATAAAACTGATTAAAACAATATACGTGTATGAAAGAACCTCATTAAATGAGGTTTTTTCATACACTAATTTCTTGAGCCTTTTCTTCATTAGATAAATGAGTAATTTTATTATTATCATTAACAAAAACAACCATAGGTTTATGTTTAAAAACTTCTTTTTCTTCTAATAAACAATAGGATATGATTATTAAAATATCATTAGGTTGAACTAATCTAGCTGCAGCACCATTTAAGCAAATAATTCCACTGCCTCTTTTACCAGCTATTGTATATGTTTCTAAACGAGCTCCGTTATTATTATTAACTATTTGTACTTTTTCATTAGGATATATTCCTGCTGCATCCATTAGGTTTTGATCTATTGTGATACTTCCTACATAATCTAGATTAGCCTCTGTTACCTTTGCTCTATGAATTTTACTCTTAAGCATATGAATAAACATTAATTTATACCTCCACGAGAATATTATCGATTAACCTAGTTTTACCGACGTTAGCTGCTACAGCTATTAATGTACTATCTTTAATTTCCTCCACACCTATTATGTTGCCGGAATCCACTATTTCTATATAATCAAGATTGCAGTTTTCATCTTCAGTGATATATTGTTTAATAAATTCTTTTATTTTATCTGGATTTCTTTCCCCATTTTTGATCATTTCTTGAGCTTTAAATAAAGACTGTGATAGTCTAAGAGCTGATTTTCTCTCATCTTTACTTAGATAAATATTTCTAGAGCTCATAGCTAGTCCATCAGCTTCTCTTATTAGGGGACAAGCAACTATTTCTAAATCAAAGTTTAAGTCTTTAACTAATTTTTTAATTATAGCTAGTTGCTGAGCATCTTTTTGACCAAAGTAGGCTTTAGTAGGATTTATAATATTAAATAGCTTGGTTACAACAAGGGCTATTCCACCAAAGAAAAGGGGTCTAGAAGCTCCGCAAAGACCACTAGATAAATCTTTAACTTTAACCTCGCATTTATTATCCACAGGATACATCTCTTCTATAGATGGGTTGAAAATTAAATCAGCACCAGCTCCTATTGATAAGTTATAATCTCTTTCATAATCTCTAGGATAGTCTTTAAAATCTTCATTAGGACCAAATTGAGCAGGATTAACAAAAACGCTTACTACCACATAGTCGTTTTCCTCTTTAGCCTTTTTAATTAAAGATAAATGACCTTCATGTAAAAATCCCATTGTAGGAACAAAACCAATAGATTTTTCTGACCTTTTTTGTTCTTTTAAGATATTTCTTACTTCTTTGATTGTATGAATAAACATAAATTTCCTCCTAATATAATTTTTCCAATGTTTTTTCATCTATTTTAAAAGTATGAATTTTTTCTGGGAAATTCTTATTTTGAACTTCTACTATATAATTTTTAACTCCATCTATGATAAGGTCCCCTATATTAGCATATTGTTTAACAAACTTAGGCTTAAAGTCCCCAAACATATTCAGCATGTCTTGAGTAACTAAGATTTGACCATCACATTCTTTACCAGCACCAATTCCAATCGTAGGAATAGAAATTTTCTCTGTAATAATTTTAGCAAGTTCTTCTGGGATACATTCTAGAACGATTGCAAAAACTCCAGCGTCTTCTAATCGTAGTGCATCATCTATTATTTTCTTAGCTTCATGCTCATTTCTTCCTTGAACTTTGAATCCACCTAAAGCATTGATTGATTGAGGGGTTAGACCTAAATGCCCCATAACAGGTATTTGGGCATTAATAATAGCTTTTATTTTATCTTCGATTTCCCTACCACCTTCTAATTTAACAGCCTCAGCGTTTCCTTCTTGGATAAGTCTCCCTGCATTTCTAATGCTATCTTCAATATTAACGTGATAGGATAAAAATGGCATGTCAGCAACCACTAAACTTCTTTTAACTCCTTTAGTTACTGCTTTAGTATGATGAATAATATCATCCACTGTAACTTGTAGAGTAGTATCATAGCCAAGCATTACCATTCCTAAGGAGTCACCTACTAAAAGGGCATCCACGCCTGCACTATCAAGAAGTTTAGCAGTAGAGTAGTCATAAGCAGTTAACATGGATAACTTTTTTCCTTCAATTTTAGCCTTTTTAAAAAAATCAACAGTCACTTTTTTCAAAGTTAATTCCTCCTAATAATTCTTTTAGTGCTTCTGCTTTATGAGGGGGTAATTTTTCTTTTTGTGCTAAGGGTAATGTTTGGATTAATAAATTGTGATAAAAATCAAAGTATTCTGGAAATTTATTAATTAACTCATTTAAATGATTTTTAAGAGTTATTATCTCTCCCCGGGCTATAGGACCAGTTAAAGCATCTTTAGTATCAAAAGAAACTGTATTATTAATAGTTCCTTTAATTAAAGGGAGCATTGCTTTTATTCCCTTATCTTTATCTATCCCAATTTCATTTAAAAGAATTAAACCATAATCTAGTAAAGTTACAAGGTAGTTAGAAAAAACACAGGCTGCTACATGATAAATTGTTTTATGATTAGGATCTATGACAAAATAGTTAAGTTTTAAATTAGAAAGAAAATCTTTTATTAATTCTAACTTTTCTTTTGATCCTTCCAAGCTAAAGAAGGTATTACCAATGTTTTTTACAGATATTTCTATATCAGCAAAGGACTGAAGAGGATGAATTGAATAAATACAACAACCAATATATTGAGCACTAATAAGTGTACTAGAAGATAATGCTCCACTCATATGGCAAATAATTTGTTCTTTATTTAACCATCTTTTTTCAGTAATATAATCAACAGTCTTTTTTATAGTATCATCAGGAGTAGTAATAAAAATAAGATCTACTTTTGCAATTAATTCATTTAATTTAGAAAAAGCATTTGTATTTGTATACTTAGCTGCATTTACAGAAGATGAATAAGTTCTACTATAAAAACCAATAACATTTTGTCCGTTATTTACTAAAAATTTCCCAAATGCTGTGCCTACATTTCCTGCTCCAATGAATCCAATTTTCATATTTCACCTCCAAAAATAAAAAAGTCTCTCTAAATTTAGAGAGACTGATAAAAATAGGTTCATAAAATAAAAGACCTTTCTAAGATAAACTCAAAAAGGGAATTAAAAGACAAACATAAACCTTCCTGTCTCGGTCCTCTTATGGCTCAGAGCAGATAACAAATATTAAATTTTATTTTTATAAAAATGGTATAGCTCATTATGATACTATCCACAATATATTTTAACAGAGGTTGTTAGAATAAACAATGTGTTTTAGTTAGATAATTTCTATTAAATTTATTATTTGAGTTTATTTAGAGAATTAAATGTTTTTGATGTTTTAAAAATTGGTTGACTTAAACTATTTAAAAGAATAAAATTATTTATAATATATTTTTTTGCAGATAGGTGACAAGACAGATGTATTGTCACAAAGGAGGAGTAGTTGTGAAGGATAAACAAGAATTAAAAAATGCTATTAATAAACTTAAAAAAGATAAAAATGCTATAATTTTAGCTCATAATTATCAAATAGAAGAGGTGCAAGATATTGCAGATTTTATAGGAGATTCCTATGATCTTAGTAGACAAGCTGCTTCTTCTAATGCAGATATAATAGTTTTTTGTGGAGTTCACTTTATGGCTGAAACTGCAAATATACTTTCACCAAATAAAATTGTTATTTTACCAGATAAAGAGGCAGGGTGCCCGATGGCAGATACTATTAAGGCTAGTGATGTACGAAAAATGCGTAGTAAGTATCCTGATGCAGCAGTTGTGTGTTATATAAATACCTCAGCAGCCGTTAAAGCTGAATGTGAGGCTTGTTGTACCTCAGCTAATGCTGTTAAAATAGTAAATTCTCTACCTCAAGAAAAAATCATATTTCTACCTGATAAGAATTTAGGGAATTATGTTAAGGAAAATACTGCAAAAGAAATAATTCTATGGGATGGGTGTTGTCATATTCATGACAGGACTACTATTGAAGAGCTGAGAAAAGTACAAGCTAAATATCCTGATGCACCTATAGTAGTTCATCCAGAATGTAATTCAGAAGTTGTTAATGAAGCTGATTTTGTAGGTGGTACCAATGCTATGATGAGTTATGTTAAAGAAAGCAATATGAAGAGATTTATTATTGGTACAGAAGTGGGTATGCTTTATCCACTAAAAAATCAAAGTCCAGAAAAAGATTTTATTATTTTAACAGATAGATTTATTTGTCCTGATATGAAACTAATAACACTTGAAAAAATATATGATTCTTTAAAAAATTTACAACCTCAAATAATTGTACCTCCTGAAATTGCTAAAAAAGCACTTAAAGCTGTTAATAAAATGCTGGAGGTCTGATATGGATAGATTAGAAAAAATCCCAAGATTTCTGTATTCTCCAAAAGTTTTTATGGAGGAGGAAACAAATATTATTATTGTGGGGGGAGGCATTGCCGGTCTTACTACAGCACTTAATTGTAGTAGTGATAAAAAGGTATTATTAGTTATGGAGTGTGATTTTAATGATTGTAATACTTATCATGCTCAGGGAGGTATTGCAGCTGCTTTAACAGAAATTGATTCTCCTACCAATCATTTCAATGATACTAATAAAGCTGGAGGCTATTTTTGTAATGAAGATAGTTTGAAAATATTAACCTCTGAAGCTCCACAGGCAATAAATTTTTTAATAAAAAATGGTGTTAATTTTGACAAAGATCAACAAGGTTTTTGCCTAGCAAGAGAGGGAGGACATGGTTTAAGGAGAATTTTAAGAATAGATGGAGATAGTACAGGACGGGGTTTAATAGATGCTCTTAAGCAAAAAGTTTTAGAATGTAAAAATATTAAGGTTGTTCAAAATAGTTTTATGGTTGATATATTGACAAAAGATAATTATGTACAAGGAATTATTCTTGAAAATAATAAAAAGATGCATGTAGTTTATAGTAATGTTGTAATTTTAGCTTCTGGGGGATTAGGATCTATTTATTCTCATAATACTAATCCAGAGCATATTACAGGAGATGGTATAGCAGCTGCGTTTAGAGCAGGGGCTCTGCTATCTGATATGGAGTTTGTTCAATTTCATCCTACTGCTTTAAAGCATCCTAAAGCACCTAGATTATTAATTTCTGAAGCAGTTAGAGGAGAAGGTGCTATATTAAGAAACCCTGGTGGTGAAAGATTTATGCCTAAATACCATGAAGAAGCAGAACTTACCTCTAGGGATATAGTAGCAAGAGCAATTTTTGCAGAAATGTCTAGATTAAATATTGACAATGTATTTTTAGACATTACTCATAAATCAAAAGAATTTTTGCAAAAAAGATTTCCTAAAATCTATAATTTTTGTTTAGATTACGATATTGATATGTCAAAGGATTGGATTCCTGTAGTTCCTGCTGTTCATTATACTATTGGGGGAATTAAGACTAACTTAGACGGAGAAACAAATATTAATGGTCTTTATGCTGTAGGAGAAGTTGCTTGTACAGGGGTTCATGGCGCAAATCGTCTTGCTAGCAACAGTCTGCTTGAGGGGGTTATTTTTGGAAAAAGGGTAGGGGAATCTGCTAGTCAATATTGTAATAAAAAGAATTTTATAAAAAGCAATTATAGGACAATAATACCAAAACAAGTGATGAATAATAACGTAAAGTTATTTGATGAATCATTTCTTAATACTCAGCTTTTAGTTTTAAAACAAATGAATCAAAAGTATTTAGGATTAATTCGTACGGAAGAAGGTTTATTAAAATTACTTGATTTACTCACAGTAAATCCTTTAATTTACAAATATGGTTTTACTAATAAAAAGATTTGGAAATTTCAAAATATGCTTTTAGTATCTTATTTATCCGCTTATTCTTCTTTAAAAAGAAAAGAAAGTAGAGGAGTTCATTATAGAAGTGATTATCCTTTAATTAGTAATGAAAAAGTTCATTATGATTTACAGCGAAGGGGAATTAAGGAGGTTAAAATATGCTAGATTATTTAGTAATTGAAAATATTATTCAAAATAGTTTAAAAGAAGATATTGGGTTAGGAGATTTAACTACAAATTCTATTTTTTTAGATGAAGAGGGTACCGGGATTTTTAGTGCTAAAGACGTTGGTATAATTGCAGGATTACCACTTATATCTCAAGTTTGGCACAAGATAAACCCTAATCTTAAATTTGAGAGTTATGTTAATGATGGTGAAGAAGTAATTATAGGACAAAAAATTGCAATTGTACAGGGAAATATAAGGTCAATTCTTACTGGGGAGAGGGTAGCTTTAAATTTTTTACAGAGACTTTCTGGTATAGCAACGTTAACTTCTAAGTATGTTGAAGAAGTTAAAGACTATAAAGTAAAGGTTGTCGATACTAGAAAAACAACACCGGGACTACGTGTTTTAGAAAAGTATGCTGTTAGAAAAGGTGGAGCTAGAAATCATCGTTTAAGTCTTGATAATGCAGTAATGATAAAAGATAACCATATTGAGGGCTGTGGCTCGATTACGGAAGCTGTTCGTAGAGTTCGAAGTAATATTCCAATTACTACTAAAATTGAAGTTGAAACTAAAAATTTAAGAGAAGTTGAAGAAGCCTTAAAAGTAGGAGTAGATATAATAATGCTTGATAATATGGAACCTAAGATGATGGAAGAAGCAGTGATTAAAATAGGAGGATTAGCACTTGTTGAGGCATCAGGAGGAATTAACCTTAAAAATATAAAGGAAGTAGCTAAAACAGGAGTTGATATAATTTCAGTAGGTGAGCTTACTCATTCAGCTAAAGCACTTGATATTTCTTTAAATATTAAATTGTAAATTACAATAAAAAATCATAAAAACATTATAATTTTTAATTGACTGACATTTGACTAAAGTTAAGTGTCTTTTTTTATACAGTAAAACAATACTTTTATAGGAATTTTATATGATATAGTTATAGGTATAAATATATATTTTAAGAGAAAATATTAAAAGGAGAGTAATTTATGTATATAGTTAAAGTAAAGAAAATTGATAGTTTTGCTAAATTACCTCAGTATGCTCATCCAGGTGATGCTGGGCTAGACTTATATTCAACAGAAGAAAAGATAATTAATTCTGGTCAGTCAGCTTTAATTAAAACTGGTATAATGATTGAATTACCTGAAAATACCGAAGCTCAGATAAGGCCACGTAGTGGACTTGCATTAAATTATGGAATAACCGTTTTAAATACTCCAGGGACTATTGATGAAGGATATAGAGGAGAAATATGTGTTATACTAATAAACCATGGTAAAGTAAGTTTTAAAGTACAAAAGGAAATGAAAATAGCACAAATGGTAGTAAAGCCAGTGCTTAAAATTGAAGTTAAAGAAGTAGAAGAATTAACAGATTCAAATAGAAGTAAAAATGGATTTGGTTCTAGTGGTCTAATATAACAAAAACTAATGAATGATATAAATTTGTTAAATGATAAATAGTCTGTATAATTATGTACAATAATAGGTGTATATAATATTAATCAAATTATTAATAGATTGGACTGATATTTGTGGTAGAAAAGTTTGTAGAGTATTTTAATAATAACGAATACACGGGCGAAGAATTTTTAATGAATGTTGCATTTGAACATTTTATAGTGAAAAAAGACACATTTGATAGAGTTGCACCAGAAGGGGACAAGGGTGTTAAAGAAGTATTAAAAGAATTAGCTGAAAAAGGTTGGAAATCTTTAAATGAAGTAAGCTTAGAAAAAGATAATCTTGAAGTAACTTTAGGGAAGGGAAATCAATTAAAATTTGCTGTACATGATTTTAGTAGTTTACATGATTTAAATAATGAATATATGAAATTTTTAGATGAAGTTTTCCCTATTCTTGAAAAGCAAGGTAATATGTTATTAGCCGTAGGTTATCATCCAAATAGTAAGGGTGAAAATGTTCAAAGTTCTACAGCTTCAATTGAAATATCAATAAATTATGCGAACAAACTTGACTTCAGAAAAAAAATCCAAGTAGCTTATGGATTACAACCTTTATTAACAGCTATGTTTGATAATTCTCCTATATATGAGGGGGAAGTATATGAAAGATTTAGTTTAAGAGAAAAGATTTATGAAGACTTTGTAAAAAATGGCGTTAATATTTTAGATAGAAATTATGAATATGAAAACTATGCTAATGATTTAATAAATTTAGCTACTAAATTAGGAGTAGAGGCAAGTGATATTGACTTTAACAACAATGAGATAAATTCTCAAATAACAGTTGATAATAAAATTAATCTTAAACTTGTAGATGCTATACCTTACCCATTAAATATGGCGTATGTAGCCATGGTTAAAGGTTTAATATTTGATCATGATAATTTAGAGGCTTTATTTGAATTTGTAAATGCTTTAACTCCTGAATGTTTGCAACAAGTTAAAAAGGATGTTTTAACTCAAAGCTTAGACGCAAAGTTTGGTGATGGGTCATTAAGAGACTTAGGTAAAGATGTAATCTTTATGGCAAATACAAAGTTACCATTAGACGAAAAGAAATATTTAAAAACTATTGATACTATTTTATATAAAGAAGTAATTCCAAAACAAGTAACTTTAAAACAATTAAATAAATAAACATAGATTACACAGTAATTAGTTTACAATAAATAAAAAAAACAAAGCTGACTAACAGCTTTGTTTTTTTATTTATTATTCCATAGAAGGTGTGATACGATTGAATACATTTTTTAATTCATTTAAGAATCCTGAAATAGGTTTACCATTTTCAATATCCTTAGCAATAACTTGTAATCTAGTATAAGTATCTGCATCTTCAGTTACATATACTGTATTGATTTCAGGTTTTTGTTTTTTAATCATTTTACTAACTTCGTTTTTCACAACTTTCGCTCTTTCGGCTGGTAAGTTAGCTTGTAGATCAATTCCGCAATAGGCAATATTATTAGCCAGAACTAAAGTAGCTGTATTAACTTCAGGGAACTTATTAGCAACTGATTTAGCTAACTGATTTGCGTCAGATCTTGTTTGAGTGTTATTGTTATAATTGTTATCAAGGTTGTTACGGTCATTACCAGGCATCATATCTCTGTTATTATTATCCATCATATCATTATCATAGTCGTTCATCAGATTTCTATCATTCATATTGTTATCAGGTAACATATCACGGGCTTCGTTAGGAACCCTAGCTGGGTCTTGCGTCGTGTTAGGTCTTTTTTCAGGTGTACATCCTACCATTGCAACCATTACTAAAGTAAAAGAAAGTACTAGCATTAATGAAATTATTTTTTTGTTTTTCAAAGTTATTCCTCCTTAATTTTTTGTTCATTTTTAGTATTTCTTTTATTCAAACTAATATTCATAAAATATTAAGAAAACAAAAAAGAGCATTTAACATGCTCTTTAAAATTAACGTAATATTCGTGCTACCATAGCTGCAAATTCAGCTCGGGTCACTATTTCATTAGGATAAAATTGATTAAATTCACGTCCAGCAATAAAGCCTAAATTTTTCAAAGTTAATATTTCTTCATGTGCCCAATGACTAGGTAAAACATCATAAAAGCCATTAGTGGAATTATTTGGATTTTTCAAATCAAAAGATCTTTTTAAAAGTACTGTTAATTCTGCTCTGGTTAAATTTTTATTAGGGCTAAATGTAATAGTTGAAGTCCCTTTTATAATATCATTAGAATAACCACTTAAAATTGGTGCTTTAGCCCAATGATTATTAGGTACATCGATAAATGGATTTTGAGTACCATTAGACCAATTAAGAATGCGTGATAATATAGACACAGCTTCAGCTCTAGTGATTCCCATATCTGGATCGTAGTGTTTAGGATCCTTTCCAGCTATAAATCCTTGATTAGTTAAATATATAATATCTTTTTGTGCCCAATGACCAAATATATCAATAAAAGAACCCTTATATAACCACTCTGAAAAATCATTCCAAATAGTAGTATCTTCTTGTCCTAATCTCCAACCAGCAACTCCAGCTATATCATATTTATTAACTAGTTCGAATTTTTCTTTTAAACTTTTAGCATTTTCAAACCAAATTTCAACATTGTTACCTTCAGCATTTTTGTATTTCACATAAGGAGTTTTAAATTCATTATTCCATTTTACTTGCGCATTATTTTCTTGTATTTTCTTTGTTAGAGTAGGGTAAGTTATTCCAACTCCATTTTGTTCATTAGTCCACATCCTACCGTAAAAGGGAACCCCTAAAATATATTTTTCCTTAGGTATTTGAGTTAACATATAATCCGTGCATCTTTTTACCCAAGGTATAGAAGCTACAGGACCAGGACCTCCCCCTTCCCAGTGCTCATCGTAAGCCATTACAACAATATAGTCCGCATAAATGCTCAATTTTTTTAGATCGAAGGTTGATTTCCAGCCAACAGTTGTAGGTTTATCAATTGCACCAACTGCAATTGATAGGGTTAAATTATGTGGAGTTAACTTTTGCTTAAGTATAGAGATAAAGGTTGTAAAAGCCTCTCTGTCTTCATAGGTTAAATTTTCAATGTCGATATTAATGCCATCGAGGTTATATTTTAAAAGTTCTTTTAAAATATCTTCTGATAATTTTTCCGGTTGTCTTATCGCAACTTGTCCAAGTTCTCGATCCCAGTGGTTACCTAAGAAGGGGGTAACTTTTATCCCTTTATTATGCATAGTTTTGACAAATGAAGGATCAACCGTTGTTAAAAGATTTCCGCTAGAATCCAAATTAAAATAGTTAGGACTAACAGTATTAACCGAGTTATTTGTCATATTAATTTGATTAAGGTATTTATTACTATTTCCATAAAGATACATCAAACTAATCTTTTCGTCATTCTTTGCATGAGATGGCGTATAACAAACCAAAACAAATGCCAGTACAAGTAATGCTAAAATTATGCATTTTGATTTAAATGTTCTAAACATGGAGCCCCTCCTAAGTATTTTAATGTGTACTATTTTAATAATAATAGGAAATTTAGAAATAATCTACCTTTAAAAAAAGGAAATAATTTAGCATAATTTGCAGATGTATAGAAAATACTCTCCTAGTAAATTATAACAGTAATAAAGGGGGTAGTGAGTATGGGTAAAAAAGATGTTTCTAATATTATTTTAGACCAGTTAGTAGAGTATGGTGTAAAAAGGATATTTGGTTTTGCAGGCGATGCAAATCTAACATTTATTGATGCTATTAATAAACATCCACAAATAGAGTATATTGCAACGAGGCATGAAGGAGCTGCAGCCTTTATGGCTTCAGCAGAAGCAAAATTAACAGGAAGAGTAGGTGTTTGCACAGCAACTTGTGGTCCAGGTACTGCTAATCTTTTAAATGGTTTAGCAGATGCTTATAGTGACAAAGCACCAGTATTAGCCATTACGGGACAAGTACCTACAAAATATATAGGTACTAATTATAAACAATATATTGATGAACAAGTGTTAATGGCACCAATAGCAAAATATTCAAGTTTACTTGTATCTGAAGAAGCAACAATTGATATATTATATAAAGCTTTACAAATATCAATAGGTCAAGGATCAGTAACTCATTTAGCTGTTCCAAAGGATATCTTTACAAAGCCATGTTCAAATAAGCCTAAAAAGAAAGAAAATATATATAAAGCTCAAAAAACACCACAAAAAATGGCTCTAGATAAGGCAATAAATTTAATTAATATCGCGCAAAGACCCATGCTTTTACTAGGAAGAGGAGCTAAAGAATATAAAAAGAAAGCTTTAAAGTTATCAGATAATTTAGGAGCAGCAATTACTTACAGCTTGGGAGCAACGGGTATAATCTCAAGTGAAAATAAATACTTTGTTGGGGGATTAGGGCTTGCCGGAACGGAGGGTTCTTCTGATCTCTTGCATCAGGCAGATCTTGTTGTAATAATTGGTTCTACATGGTGGCCAGAACAGTATGTACCTGAAAATACAGTTATAATTCAAATTGATGGAGTGTTAGAAAACTTAGGATTAAGTGCTAACATCAATATTGGTATAGAAGGATGTATTGGCGAGATATTAGATGAATTTATAGAAAAAATAAATGTTAAGAAAAATGAAAAATGGCAAGAAGTTATAAAAGAAACAAAGAATAAATGGCTTCAGGAATTAGAAGAAGAAATAAATAAAGAGCAAAATTTAATATCCCCTTTAAAGTTAGTAGCTGAAATAGAAAAAGAGATAACAAGCGATTCGATTATTAGTTTAGATGTAGGAGATCATACCTTATGGTTTAATAAAGTATTTAAAAAAGAATGTGAACAAGTATTGATTTCTGGAACATGGAGAAGTATGGGTTTTGGATTGCCAGCAGGCTTAGCAGCTAAATTTGAATACCCGAGTCGGCAAGTAATTGTCTTAGCAGGTGATGGTGGGCTCACTATGTCTATGAGTGAATTGGTAACAGCTGCTGAAAAAAATATCGCAGTTAAAATTATAGTATTTAATAATAAAGCTCTCGCTATGGAAAAAAATCGGATGATTAAATCTAAACTAGAATCTAAAGTAACTAATCTTTATAATCCGGATTTTTCTGAACTTGCGAAAGCATGTGGAATAGAGGGCTATAAAGTAAAAGAGTTAAGTGAGTTAAATGTTAATTTAAAAAAAGCCTTAGCTTCTAATAAACCAGCTTTAATAGATGTAGATATAAGTATGCCTATGCCTGCACATACAAAACTATAAATTTGTCGTTCATAAAATTACTAAAAATCCCGAAGTGGTTTTAAAATCATTCTGGGATTTTTATTTTACTTTAGATAGAATATTTACGAACATTAATAATCTTTTTCTGTGCAAAAAAACTTGGAAACATTTCACAGGTTGGAGCATAATATTTTAAAAACAAATAATAAATTTTTATATCTACTATTTACTTTTAAAGGTGCTACATAATTAATTTAATTGATAAAAGAAAAAGCAAGAAAATTGACAGAAAATTTATCCAATTTATCATTGATATATAAAATATATTTATATATTATATGTTTAACAAAACAAAGTAGTCATAAAATAAACTTATGTGAATAAAGTTAATCAAAGTCAATCAAATATCTAAGTACAAATTTTTTTCAAGTTACTGGTACGGACGATATTACAACAGGGGGAGGGAAAGATGAATTTAGACTTTAACGATCATATGCCCTTACATATTCAGTTAAGAGAACTTATTAGGGGAGAAATTATCAAAGGTACTTATAAAGACTCAAAAATTCCTAGTGAAAGAGAGTTGATGGAAGAGTTTAAAGTAAGTAGAACTACCGTAAGAGAAGCGATATCAGGATTAGTTCATGAAGGAGTATTACAAAAAAAACATGGCAAGGGAACATTTATTACCTTCAAACCAATTGAACAGTGGCTAGGCAGTTTACATAGTTATACTGAATTAATAGAAGGATTAAAAATGAACCCAGGCTCAAAACTTCTTTATAAAAATAAAGTGAAAAGACCAGAGTATATTCAAAGTATTTTAAATACCAATGAATTTTATGTAATTGAAAGGTTACGTTATGCTGATAATGAACCTATAGCAATCGAAAGACATTATTATCCATTAGAAATTGGTTTAAAGTTAGCTGAATTTGACTTAGAAAAAGAAACTATTTTTGAATTATTAGAATCATCATTAGGTATTATTTTAGCAGAAGCAGATCAAAGTATTTCTTCAGAATTACCCACAAAAAAAGATGCTAATCATTTAGAAATAGCGCAAAACATGAGTGTATTAGTAACTGAAAGAATGACATATGATCCAGATGGTAAAATTATTGAATATTATAAGGCTATTTATAGATCAGATAAATACGTCTTTAGGATAAATCTAAAAAGGGGGAATGGTGCAAAATAGAAGAGGTTTAGAACAAAAAATAAAAAATTTAGGAGGTTTAGTTATGAGAAAATTAGCAAGATTAAAAGTATTTGCATTAATTCTGGTGTTTGCCTTTATGTTAACGAGTGCAGTAGGTTGTGGTAGTGATTCAGCTAAAACAAGTGCTGATGGTGAAAAAGGTTATAAGTGGAGATTAGCTCAGTCAAAAGCAAGTCAACATCCAGTGTCACAAGGTTGCAATAAGTTTGCTGAAATTGTTAAAGAAAAGTCTGATGGCAAAATAATCATTGATGTCTTTAACGATGCAGTATTAGGTAGTGATAGAGAATGTATCGAAGGAGCTCAAAATGGTACTTTAGAGTTTGCTAGTTCTTCTACACCAAATATGTCTAGTTTTACTAACTTATTTGTAGCTTGGGATTTACCTTACATTTTTGAAAATAAAGACGAAGTTTACACAGCTTTAGATGGTGAGCCAGGACAGTTAGTAGCACAGGAAATGGAAAAGGCAGGATTTAAGGTTATCTTTTATCCGGACTATGGTTTTAGGCAAGTTGTAAATAATGAAAAAGAAGTAAAAGTTCCTTCAGATTTAAAAGGATTAAAAATTAGAACAACAAATTCTCCAGTAGAAATAGCTGACTACAATAATTTTGGAGCAAATCCTACTCCAATAGCTTGGTCAGAAGTATACACAGCTCTGCAACAAGGTACAGTGCAAGGTGAAGGAAACTCTTATTCTTTATTATGGGATACCAAACACCAAGAAGTTTTAAAACATGCTACTGAAGTAAATTATAACTACAGTGCCGACTGTGTAGTTATGAATAAAGAATTATATGATAGCTTATCACCAGAAGATCAAAACTTATTAATGGAAGCTGGTAAAGAAGCATTAGAATGGCAAAGAAATAGAGCTAATGAAAGAGAAGCTGAAGCTAAACAACAATTTATTGATTATGGAATTAAAATTTATGAGCCAACTTCTGCTGAGTACTCAGAGTGGAAGAATTCTGTAAAACCAGTTTGGGATGAATTTGTGGTTAAAGGTAAAGCTGATCCTGAATATGTAGATTTAATCCTTAAAACTTTAGGAAAAACAAAAGAAGATATTTTTAAATAAAGGTTATAAACAAAACTGTGATTAAAGGATATTCCCGTATCCTTTAATCACCTATCACAAAATTTACCTAATATATTATATCATGCATGTAAAAATGAAGCAATACTATAGGAGGTGTAAAGTATGTTAACAGAACAGGTAGTTAGCAATATAAATAAACCCTCAATTCTGAAACGAATAATAAGATTTTTAGATGAAAAGTTTGAAGAATATGCAATAGTTATTGGTTTTGTAATCTTTACATTATTAATAAATATGCAAGTTCTTAATAGATATGTACTTTCATTTGTAGAAATAGCGAATATAACAACTTGGACTGAAGAGGTAGCAAGATATATATTCATTTTTATAGCCTATTTTGGGGCAGCACTTGCAATTAAGAAAAATGAAAATATAAGAGTAGATGCTTTAATTAACAAAGTTCCTAAACCAATTTCACGTTCCTTAGACTTAGCTTCAGTATTATTAACATATATTTTATTCTTTATTTTATTAAAAGGTGGACTAGAAAACTGTATGCAACAATTTGTAAGAGGGCAAGTTTCTCCTGCATTAGGTTTACCAATGTATATTCCGTATTTTGCAGTGCCACTTGGAATTTTGTTAATGGCAATTCGTACTACACAAAACGTTAAAGTAGATTTAAAAGTTATGAATAAGAAAGAAATAGTAATTGCTTTCTTAATGGTAGCTGCTCTTGGTGTTCCGCTATTATTCTTAACCCAGGTTAAAGTAGCAATAGTATTATTTCTCTACTTTGCATTATTAATAATTATGGGTATGCCGATAGCATTTGCTTTAGGTGCATCAACGCTTGCTACTACTATAGCAACTAATGCAATTCCATTATCATATTTTTCCCAGTCAGCTTTTACAGGAATAGATAGTTTCCCAATTATGGCAATTCCGTTTTTTGTAGCAGCTGGAATTATAATGGGTGCAGGTAGTCTGCTAAAAAGACTATTAGATTTAGCTAATCAATTAGTAGGATCATTACCTGGAGGCTTAGCTTTAGTAACTATTATAACGTGTATGTTTTTTGCAGCCATTAGTGGTTCAGGTCCAGCTACTGTTGCAGCTGTAGGGACTATGATGATTCCAGCAATGGTTAAGCAAGGTTATAACCCAGCTTTTGCAACTGGTTGTGTGGCTGCTGCTGGCTCTATAGGAGTTATTATTCCTCCTAGTAATCCATTTGTTATTTATGGTGTAGTAGGTGAGCAATCAGTAGGAAAGTTATTCATGGCAGGGATAGTACCTGGGGTACTTATTGGTTTAACCCTTTGCGCAGTTGCCTTCGTTATTTCCAAGAAAAATGGCTGGAGCGGAGATAGGGATAAGATAGAAATAAAAGGTATTTTAAAAGCAACTTGGGATGCAAAATTAGCACTTATGATACCAATAATTATTTTAGGTGGAATATATGGAGGCTATATGACTCCAACAGAAGCAGCAGCAGTGTCTGTAGCTTATGGATTAATTATTGGACTTTGGGTTTATAGAGATATTAAGTTTAAAGATGTATATACAAGTTTAGTAAGTGCAGGTGTAACTCAATCTATAATTATTATTTTAATTGCTATGGCTACAATATTTGGAAGATTAATAACAATTGAAAGAGTAGCAGATGCTGTAGCGGTATTCGTTTTATCAATAAGTTCGAGTAAAATAATTATTCTTTTACTGATCAATCTTTTCTTACTATTTGTTGGAACTGTTATCGAATGTCTGGCAGCAATAGTAATTTTAACACCAATTTTATTACCTGTAATGATGAAAATTGGGGTAGATCCAATTCACTTTGGGGTAATTATGGTAGTTAACTTGGCAATTGGGTTTATTACACCACCAGTAGGAGTTAACTTGTTTGTTGCTTCAGGTATATCAAAATTAAGAATAGAAGAAGTGTCTGTTAAAATACTACCTTTATTAATAAGCATGATAGTGCTTTTAGGGCTTATAACATTTATTCCAGAAATATCAACTTGGTTACCGTCATTAATGTAAAATTTTTAGGTGAACTGGTACGTATGTAACTACCAACTAAAAAGAATAAGGGGAGGAATTTAAATGTCTACATTTTGTATAAATAAGCAAGTTGAGTTTGGTGCGGGTGCTTTAAAGCGTATAGGTGAATTAATAATTTCTTATGGAGGCACAAAAGTTTTATTAATCGTGGATTCATTCTTAGCCAAGGAACCTTTAAATACACATAAATATATTGGAGGTTTTATCGAAGAATCAGGATTAAAATATGTAACATTCTCGGATTATCAAGGAGAGCCAAGTACGGGTCATGTAAAAAATGCTTTAGCTGTTTTAAAAGAAAACAACTGTGATTGTATAGTAGCTGTAGGTGGAGGAAGTGGAATAGATCTAGCTAAGGCTGTAGCAGTATTTGCTAAAAATGAAAGTATAGCATGGGAAGAAATTGCTTCAAGACAGTGTTTGGAAAGGGTTCCTTTAATAGCCATATCTACAACCTCTGGAACAGGTTCAGAAGCCACAAAGGTAATGGTAATTACTAATTCAGATACAAATATTAAAATGAATCCTGGTCACCCTAATATTATTCCTGATGTTGCAATTTTAGATCCTGAACTAACGGTTAGTTTACCACCAAATTTCACCGCATTTACAGGAATGGATGCTTTAACACACGCTATGGAAGCTTACGTATCAACTAGAGCTAGCTCATTTAGTGATTTTTATGCTTATGAATCAATGAAAATAGTTAGTAAGGCTCTTCCACTTGCTTTTGCAAATGGTGCGGACATAAAGGCTAGAGAACAAATGGCTATAGCTAGTTATTATGCTGGTATTGCATTTTCTAATGCTTCAACTAACTTGGCTCATGCTGGTGGTAGACCATTAGGTGCACATTTTCATATTCCACATGGTTTAGGTGTAGCTTTATTGCTTCCTTTTGTAATTGAATTTGGTTTAGAAGTAGCCGAAGAAAGATATGCAAAGGTTGCCATTGCTCTTGGTGCTGACCCTAATTTATCACAGCAAGAATTAGCTAAAGAAGTCGTAAAGATAGTAGATAATTATAATGAAAAGTTTGGGATATGGGAAGCAGGAAGAAAATATATCCCAGATATAAAGGTATTATTAGAGAAAACGCCACTAATTGTGAGTGATGCTTTATCTGGTAATGGAATACTGACAAATCCTAAAGTTCCTAATGAAGAAGATGTAACTTTGGTATTTAAAAAATTAGCTGATAAATTAAGTTAATAAAATCCCAGAAATAATAGATCAATAAAAGGTACCCAATGGAGTAGACCGGAAAAAAGTCTACCTCATTGGGTTTTTTATTTACTACTGGCAATATCTTTTAATTCTTGTTCGTCCCTTAATAATTTATATTCAACGCTATCTACTAGAGCTATCCAGCTTGCTTTAATAATGTTTTCTGAAACCCCCACCGTTGTCCAAACTTCCTTAAGATCTTTAGTTTCAATAAAAACTTTTACTTTTGCTGAGGTTCCCGAAGTACCTTCTATTACTCTTACCTTATAATCAATTAAGTGATTTTCACCAATTGAAGGATAAAATTTACATAAGGCCTTTTTGAGAGCATTATCTAAAGCATTTACTGGTCCGTTTCCTTCAGCGGCTGTGTGCTCTAAAACCCCTTTAACTTTGATTTTAATTGTGGCGTCAGAAAAAATTTCAAGGTGCTTGGTTTCTACAATAACCCTAAAGTCTACTAAATCAAAATATTGTTTATAAGGAAATAATTGCTTCATTAGAAAGAGTTTAAGGGAAGCATCAGCAGATTCAAACTCATAACCTTCATTTTCTAATTCCTTAAGTTTAAATAACAGATCACGAGTTTTTGTATCGTCCTTTTCTAAAGTAATACCTAATTCTTTAGCTTTATAAACTAAACTACTAACTCCAGCCTGTTCAGAAACTAAAATATTTCTGCTATTACCAACTTTCATAGGATTTATAAATTCATAGGAAGTTGATTCTTTAATAATTGCATTTGCATGAACCCCAGCTTTATGAGAAAAGGCATTTTGACCAATAAAGGGTTGATTTTCATTAGGAGGAATATTTGCAATGTCATAAATAAAACGTGCATTTTCCGTTAATTTACATAGCGAAGCATCAGGTATAGTTTGAAAATTCATTTTTAAGGATAAAATAGGAATTATTGTAGTTAAATTAGCATTTCCACAACGTTCACCAAAACCATTCATGGTTCCTTGAATTTGTGTAAATCCGTTTTTTACAGCTGCCAAACTATTCGCAACGGCCAGTTCCATATCATTATGAGAATGTATTCCTAAGGGTATTTTTATTGTTTTATATATTTCTTTAGTGATATCATGAATCTCATCAACAGTTGTACCACCATTTGTATCTGCCAAAACAATACTATCTGCAGAGGCTTTTTCAGCAGCAAGTAAGCATTTTAAAGTATAGTCGGGATTGTATTTATAACCATCAAAGAAATGTTCAGCAATAAAAATAACTTCTTTATTATGTTTTTTTAAGTAACTCACAGAGTCTTCAATCATTACTAAATTTTCTTCCAGGGAAGTTTTCAAAACTTTTGTAACATGAAGGTCCCAGGTTTTACCAAATATTGTTAGTACGGGAGTCTCTGCTTCTAATAAAGAAGACAAAGTTGGATCATCTTCTACTTTGTTTAAAGGAGAACGAGTACTACCAAAGGCTGCTATTTTAGAGTTTTTTAGATCTAATTCTTTTACCCTTTTAAAATATTCAATTGTTTTAACATTTGATTTATTAGGCCAGCCTCCTTCTATATAGTCTACGCCTAATTCATCAAGTTTTTTAGTAATTACTAATTTATCCTCTAAACTATAGGATATTTTTACGCCTTGGGCTCCATCTCTGAGGGTTGTATCATATATATATACTTTATTTTTCATTACTATCTCTCCTTGATGTTATAATACAGACATATAATTTTAATTGTATTATACTATACAGCATAAAAACCAAAATTTCCATAGTTAAACTAAAATTATTATGATTAAATTGAAATTTGTGAAATTAGCAGACTATTTTGTTAATTTTTCTTATTATACTAAAAAAAGCAATTTAGATGTAATAATTAAATTTATTTGTTATACTTTGTAAAAAGTAAATAATATATTGCAAAAGGTATAAGTGAAAGTTATAACTAAAGAAGGAGGTAAGACTTTGTATACTACAGATCAAATAACTATCTGGATAGCGATTGGGGCTGGATTGTCTTCTTTTTTGTCTCCTTGTGTTTTTCCTTTAATTCCAACCTACATAACTTATATTACAGGTGCATCTGTAAATGATTTATCTTCTGATAGTAGTATGGGTTTTAAATTAAACGTTTTTTTGAACTCGATTTTATTTGTATTGGGTTTTTCTTTGGTTTTTATATTATTTGGTGTATCAGCAAGTGCTTTAGGTAAACTTATGCTTCAAAACCAAATAATTTTACGGAAAATAAGCGGGATTATAATTATCTTTTTTGGCCTTAATATTTCAGGATTAATTAAATATAATTTACTACAAAGGGAAAAGAGATTTAAATTTATTCCAAAGGGTGCAGGTCCATTAAATTCATTTTTATTAGGAATTTTCTTTTCAGCTGGTTGGACACCTTGTATAGGACCAATTTTAGGATCTATTTTAGCATTAGCAGGAAGTAGCGGTAATTATATATATGGAACTTATTTATTAGCTGCTTATTCTTTTGGATTAGCAATACCGTTCTTATTATCTGCATTTTTCATTGGTTTTTTATTAACGTTTATGCGTAAATATTCTTTTGTATTAAATTACATAAATATAGTGAGTGGGATATTAATGGTAGTTGTTGGCGTAATGATTTATACAGGATTTATTAACAAGTTAGCTGCTATTATTTCTTAAATACTAAGGAGGTTCATATGAATAAAAAAATTGTGATAATTATTATTTTAACTCTTGTGGTCTTAGTAAGTATGATTTTTATCTTGAATTATGCTGGAATAGGAGAAAAAACAACGAATAAAGATCTCTATCCTACAATAGTAGAAGTAGATAAAACTAGTAGTTTTCTTGAAGAAGGCAGTAAGGCAGCAGATTTTACATGGAAGAATGTAGATGGTAATAATATAAAGTTATCTGATTTTGAAGGAAAACCAGTTATCTTAAATTTTTGGGCTAGTTGGTGTTCTCCTTGTAAATCTGAGATGCCAGACATTGAAGCTTATTATAATATGAATAAAGAAGAAGTGAATATCTTAGCAATTAATTTAACTGTTTCTGAAAAGTCTGTAGAGGAAATAGCTCGATTTTTACAGGCAAATAAATATACTTTCCCTGTAATTTTAGATGATAAAGGTTTAGTTGCTCAAAAATACTTTGTGCGTTCTATTCCTACTACATATTTTATCGATGCAAATGGTGTAATAAAGAAGATTTACACCGGTCCATTAACTATAGAACAAATGGAAGCATATATTAAATAAAAATAAAAGTTTCATTGGTATAATAAAAATAACGCGGAATTATATTTTTACTAAAATAATAATTTAAATTAAAGCATAATTGTTAAATGAAATTGAAGTTAAATCTTACCTGCAAAATTGGATTATCCTTAATAACCTAAGTTATGCAGGGTTTTTTTTTGAAAATTTTATTCTTTTAGTATAAAACTATTCAATTCTACACAATATAAGGTCGTAAGTTAAAACAAAAACTTACCTAAAACAACCTAGGAGGTTTTACTGATGGATGATAAAATTAAACAAGCGATTTTAAACGCTC
This sequence comes from Desulfonispora thiosulfatigenes DSM 11270, assembly GCF_900176035.1. Taxonomy (NCBI): domain Bacteria; kingdom Bacillati; phylum Bacillota; class Clostridia; order Eubacteriales; family Peptococcaceae; genus Desulfonispora; species Desulfonispora thiosulfatigenes. The sequence goes on from NZ_FWWT01000020.1 coordinate 93,473, forward strand.
ATAAGCTTCAGGAAGAAGTAAGTAACCTAAGTGCAAGTTTTGAGCCATCAAGTGTAATTAGTACGCAAGATAATGTGGAGAATTCATTAAGTGAAATTCGCTCATTGAAAAAAAGAGCAAATCTTGACCAAAGAGAGTTATTAGAAGTAGCTGAGCAACAATTATTAAATTCTCAAAAAGATGTGTTAAGAAATCAAAGTATCTATAATCCTTCCTAAGAAATTTTAGTAAAAGAGATTTACTCTCCAAAAAGAGTAAATCTCTTTTTTATATTAAAGATTAATTAAAAAAAATATATATAAGGAAGTAATAGTATAGGAAAGTATAAAAAATATAAATAAGTATAAAAATCAAAAAATAATCCTGAAATAATGTTGACATAATTATCAGAGGATGATAAGATAGTTTTTGTCGCCAAGAGGGGACGAAAAACACAAGAAAAAACAAAAGAAGAGAGAAATTCATAATTAAATGCAAAATGTTGAAACATACATGAGCATCACATCTTCTAAACAAGTTGTTCTTTGAAAATCAAACAGTTATAAAGAAACAGACCACAAGTAACAAACGGATAAATAACAAAGCCAAAAGTTGGTTTTGAGTAACAGGATATTAATGGAGAGTTTGATCCTGGCTCAGGACGAACGCTGGCGGCATGCCTAACACATGCAAGTCGAACGGACTTTTAGTTTTTAGTTTACTAAATTCTAAAAGTTAGTGGCGGACGGGTGAGTAACGCGTGGGTAACCTGCCCATAAGTTGGGGATAACTCCGGGAAACCGGTGCTAATACCGAATAAGCTTAATTTACCGCATGGTAGATTAAGTAAAGATGGCCTCTTTACAATGCTATCGCTTATGGATGGACCCGCGTCTGATTAGCTAGTTGGTGAGGTAATGGCTCACCAAGGCGACGATCAGTAGCCGGCCTGAGAGGGTGAACGGCCACACTGGGACTGAGACACGGCCCAGACTCCT